>CAYOBX010000102.1:13622-14969 GCA_964402245.1 uncultured Saprospiraceae bacterium
TATCATTGAACTAGATGAAGAGAAAAAAGCAACGATGGTTAATAATTTGATGGTTGTACTTTGCTCTGATAAGGAAGCTACACCTGTACTTAATTCGGGAACGCTACATACTTAAGTTCTACAAATTGTGAATAATTTCTTAGATCAATATGCCAAAGAAAAAATTTGTATTAAGAATAGATGAAGAAACAATGAAACTCGTGGAGAAATGGGCAGCTGATGAATTTCGTAGTGTAAATGGTCAGTTAGAATGGATGATTAGTAAAATACTAAAAGAGGAAGGACGATTAAAGAAGAAGGGAAAATAGAAATAATATATTGATAAAGTGATTTATAAAAATGGCAGACATTAATTATTAATGTCTGCCATTTTTATTATAAAGTCTAACTCAAAAAAATATGACAAGCAATTGATCTATCAGGTGCTACATATGTGTTCAAATAACATCAAAAACGAATACTAAAACTTGTGAATAACTTGTGGAAATAGTTCGACTAATTCACAATTACTAACGTGGAACATCCATACCATTCTAAAAGGCTTAGTTCTTAACTATTTTGGTTATCTAATTTAACAGTAAAAGGAAAGATATTAGCTCGTAAAATTTAATTATTTATGCTGTTCACAATTAAAATAGTAATTGTGTATAACTCTCTAAACTATTGAAAACAGTAGTCTCTTATAGTTAAAACAGTGTGGAAAAGAAGTCCGCTAATATTAAGAATGAAAAGTGCCACAAAAAGCGATGTTATTTATCTACCAATTAACACCTATAATGATGGGGAGTTTTTTTTAAAAAATTTATAATAAAATCCATTAAGGGATATTAGTAGTGTGGATTAGTGGAAAATAAGAACCGGTCTTCCTAAGAACATATGCTTACCGAATTATCAATGCTTTTTAAAACATGCTCCTTTTTTCTTAAGCATTAAAATAAATTCTAACCCGCCGAGTCCGTTCAATTAATTAGAGTGTAAAACAGATCAGGGGCATAATTGAACGCAGAGACGTAAAGATGCAGAAATATATATTTTATTGCTCTAGAACCACAAGACCAAAATGTATTTACAAAAAGTACGCTATCTGCAATAGAAACTTTGGTACCAAAATTATGGAAAACACCCTATTCTCTAAGAGTAGATACCATTACTAATTTTCAATATAGTTCTGCAGAAGGGGATGATATAACAGGAGGAGATTTGGTGGAAAATGCTGCAAATAAAACAGCAGAAGAATTAGCTAATATCCGAGAAATTGCTCTAAATGAAAAACCTAATAAAATCTCTGCCTCTAAAGAAATATAGTAAACATACTTATTGACGAATCTAAAAATAAAGTAACAATTA
>CAYOBX010000103.1:0-14589 GCA_964402245.1 uncultured Saprospiraceae bacterium
TTTTGTCGTTACTAAGGAACGATGTAGAAATAAATTTACAAATTTAGAGTAGCTTATTTTGTTCTTAGTTTTTTTCTTGAAAACGGGAGTTATGTTGATATAATGACTGTTTTCAAGAAGAAAAATAAGGAGGAGTGAGTGATCCTGCAAAGTGAATGTCTAGTGGACATTCAAACGAACGAACCGCAAAGCGGATGGAATGCACAGAAGCAGTATAAATTGTAAGTTTATTTTTTCATCGTTCCTAAACCAGAAGCCCACTCCATCATCTCCAAAGAAGTCTCCATCACTAAATCCGCTCTCACTAATTTGTCCTTAGACAAAGAGTTCGCAACAGCTACGGTATAACAGCCTGCCACCTTTGCTGCCTCTATGCCAGCAATAGAATCCTCAAATGCAACACATTCTGAAGGATTAAAACCAACATATTTTGCAGCCATTAAATAAGGTTCAGGATGAGGTTTGGGATTGATAACATCATCAAAAGTAATCGTGTGTTTAAAATATTGACGGATATTCGCCCACTTTAATACATTCTCTGCTCCAATTCTAGTACTAGAAGTAACCAAGATAATCGGAAAATATTGACTTAAATATTGTAAGCCTTGTAGCACTCCTTCAAATGCTAAAGGACTGGTTTCGGCAAGGCTTAAAAAGCGGTTTCTTTTTTCTTCGAATAATGCTTGAAAATCTAAGCTTACTCCAAACTGATTTTGTATCCCTTCCAATAAATAATAATCGGTAGAACCTGTCCATTGGTGAAACCAATCTTTAGATAATGGTAAATCAAATTGTGCGAGCGTATCAAACCAAGCTTGTTCATGTAAGGACTCGGAATTGAGAAGGGTGCCATCCATATCGAAGAAAAGAGCTTTCATAAGTGATGATTTTGCTTTGCTGATTTTTTGTAATATAGGAAGATAATTATTCTAATTTAAAATAAAGTAATACATTGTATCTTTTCTATTATATTGTCTTGCGTTTCGCTAAAATTAAAAGGAGATAAAAACATTTTGATTTTCACAAAGTTCAAGTGGATAGAATATAAATTGAGTGTAAAACAGATCGGGGGCATAATTGAACGAAGAGACGCAAAGATGTAGAGTTAGATTGATTCTCCGCATCTCTGCGTTCAATACCCTATTTTGCTTGCAAAATTCCTATTAAACAACCTCAGGTATTCATTTACATGCCCCCAAATTGTTATACACTCATATAAATTCTAGTAATCAAATTTAGTAACGACGAAAAAAAAGGACGCATAGCTTATCTTACACTAAATCGTCCAGACAGATTTAATGCCATAAATAATGAGATGCCTTCTGCCGAACAATTAGAGGAAGAAGTACAAAAATTAGCCAATCGGATGGTAGGCATCTCGAAAAATCAATTAATGATGCAGAAATTAGTAATCAACCAGGCTTATAATCAAATGGGTTTAGAAACAACTCAAATGATTGCGACTCTTTTTGATGGTATTACTAGGTATAGCCCAGAAGGAGTTGCATTCAAAGAAAGGTGTGAAGAAGTGGGTTTTAAAAAAGCGGTAATTGAACGAAATAGTGGAAATAACTTATAAATATCACAATGAAAAAAATGAACCTAAATCAAATAACTGTCCCATCCATAGATTTAACAAAATCAATTCTTTTTTATGAAAAATTAGGATTGAAATTAATTGTAAAGGCATTACCTCATTATGCGAGGTTTGAATGTCCAGATGGAGGTGCTACCTTTTCTATACATCAAACGAAGGACTTACCGAAAGGGGAAGGAATCTATGTTTATTTTGAATGTGAAAATTTGGATGAATATGTTGTGGAATTGAAAGAGAAGGGAATTAAATTTGATCAAGAACCAATAGATCAAACATGGCTATGGCGAGAGGCAAGATTGAAAGATGTCGATGGGAATCAATTGATTTTATATTATGGTGGAGAAAATAGGCTCAATCCACCTTGGAGATTGAAAAGCGAAAAGGAGTAAATAATAAAACATTAGAATTAAATAATGAAGCAATTAGACCTAACAAAAGAGCTCAGAACCCAGTTACTTCAACATACCACAGAAAGACTTGAAAAGTATTATGAAAACACGAAAGAATACGCCGTCTTACCAAAGTTGGATTTTAAGGAAATAGTCCAGAAAGTCAAAGAGGTTGATTTTAATAATCCTATCCATCCTATTAAAGCCATCGACCAAGTAATAGATGGTCTAGAGAAATATACTTTGCATTCCCCACATCCTAAATGCTTTGGCTTGTTTGTTCCTAGATCCGCCTTCCCTGGAGTATTGGCAGATTTAATTACAGCAGTGATCAATCCACAATTGGCAGCTTGGTTCCATGCAGCATATGCTATTGAAGTAGAGCGATTTGTATTACAAGAATTCGGTGAAAAATTTGGATATGACCAAGAAAAGATAGGAGGCGTTTTTACAAGTGGTGGCAATGAAGCAAATCTTACGGGAGTTTTATGTGCCTTAAATAATAAGTATCCAGATTTTGCCAAGAAAGGCTTAATAGGTAGGAACAAACAACCTATTATTTATTGTTCTAAAGAAGCGCACCACTCCGTCGTTAAAGCTGCCAAAGCTACCGGATTAGGATATGATTCTGTTAAAAGTATTCCGGTCAATGACCATTTACAAATGAATCTTTCGCTCCTAGAACAGCAGATTGAAGCAGACTTAAAAAAGGATAAAGCACCTTTTATGGTTATTGGAACAGCCGGCACAACAGGTGCAGGTGCAATCGATGATTTAGTGGGTATTCATGAAATTGCCAATAAACATGACTTATGGTTCCATATAGACGGTGCCTATGGAGGAGCTGCTGTTTTAAATGAAGATTTAAAGCCAGTAGTCAATGGGATAAACTTATCAGATTCCATAACTTTTGACGCACACAAGTGGATATCTATGCCCATGGGAATTAGTCTTTTTATTTCGACTCATCCTCAGATATTAAGAAAGACGTTTGATGTCAACCCAGAATATTTACCCAAAGAACAGGAAGAAGATTTAATGCCTCATCCATATGCCTATTCCATCCAATGGTCTAGAAGATTTATGGGACTTAAACTGTATTTATCTCTTTTAATTTTTGGGTGGGAAGGATTTAGCGAACTGGTTGGAACACAAACCAAATTAGGTCAATACTTAAAACAAAAGCTAATAGACAATAATTGGTCGGTAACGAATGATACGCCCTTACCCATTATTTGCTTTACAGACCAGCAATTTCAAGCTAATGAAGATTTTGCAAACACAATTGTAAAAAATATTGTAGCATCTGGCAAATCGTGGATTTCCACTTACCCTGTTAATGGAATTCCTTCCATAAGAACGTGTATATCCAATTATAATACTAGTATTCAAGAGATCGATGAATTGATTCAAGAATTAAATGATGAGCGAGCCAGATATCTTAAGGGGTAACGAGAAGTTACCTCTTAAATTAGTCGAAGCAAGTATAAAACGCTTCGGGAGAAATGGGGAATTTAGATTAAAAAATCCTAGGTTCTAACACACCATAACAAGCATAATTAGCATCTAATAACATATGATCTTATCCATAATAAAAACATGTTAAAAAAATAGTGATATGAAAAAAATATTTGTTTTATTAATATTTATGTCTTTCACAAACTTAAATACAGCAATTGGACAATCAAACAAAGTTGTATTAAAAACAAATTTTGAAGGACAAGTGATAGAGGGTTCAATTGACAGGCTGATAAACAAAATACATGAGGGTTATGAACTAAGAATTGGATGGCAGTTAGATTTCGACCAAGATGGTCAATCGGATTTAGAACATTGGATAGATGCGAATTTTATTAGCATTTTGAATGGTCATGTTTTTAATCAAATAGAACCAATCTACCAACAAATTCCAAAAAAAGAAATACCTCAGGTACAAATAGTAAACTCAAGTATGAAATGGACAGGAGTAATCGGTACGAATGGAAAACTAATAAGTAGGTATATAATTCCTAATCTGTATTCAATTGAAGATAAAAACATAAGAGAAATTTTTGAAAAAAGGGCAGAAATAAAGGAAAGAACCGTTGCAACTATTTGGGTGATAAAAGAATGAAAAACTGATAATAAGTAGTATGATAAAAATACTCCTACAATTTTTTGATGGTTGAAATTGTTTGATGGCTAGATGGTTATTGCGAGACGTTGACCATCTAATAGACTACTGGACATTTTGAAGAACAGAGAAGCGAGAGCAGAGAAAAGAGATAGATTTCGTTTAAAAATTAACGCTATTTCGTTGTTTGTAAACAAAATCTATCTCTCTCCTCGCTTCTCTGCTCTCTATTCTAATAAAAATGTCCAGTAGTGTAACCACCACCTCTTCTCCAAGATAGGCTATTCAGAATAAAGAAAAAAGTTCCCCTGATTTTTGGTCGGCAAATCATACATCTTACATCATACATCTATCTAGTACATGGCAGATTTATGATTTAAGATGTATGAACTATGATTGACCAAAGCCCATTCAAAAACTCGGGGAGGAAAAAATCCTATATCTCCATAATATTGAACAGCCTAGCTCCAAGATTTAAATAAGTCTAACCCTTTATTCTATAATTAATGCCCATCTTTTTATAAAGTCAATATTTTTTCTCAAATTCACAGTTTATGTGAATAAGGAACGATGTGAAAATATTATTAAACTCGTCATTCGCATATTTTAATATATCAAAACGAAGCAATGACAAAGAAAAGAATAGGACTCCTAATACTCTTATTACTAATCATATTAGCCTTTTTTGCCTACCGCACCCTAATGCCCGCAGGTCCAATTACTGATCCTGTCGACAATCCTGTCAGAGATCGAGCGACTACCTCTGCTAATATAGATGAATCCAGTATCCCCTCTGAATCCCAGCGAAATTTATACTGGGGAGATATGCATGTACACACCAATATGTCCTTTGATGCCTATATTGGAGGCGCAGGTAGCACTCCATCCGATGCCTATCGTTTTGCCAAAGGAGAAACGATTAATATCTTAAGAGAAGATGTAACGATCAAACGCCCATTAGATTTTGCAGCCGTTACAGACCACTCCGAGTTTTTAGGAGAGCTTTATACGGTGCATACCAAAGGGGCACCAGGGCATTACTCCGCTATGGCGATATACTTTCGTTCCATCGGCTTGGATACGGTCAAAATGCGAGAGTTATTTGAAATTAATGCGAATCGACTAAAAGGAGACCCTTCTCATATTCCTTTTTTCCAAGGTTTTGAAACAACCAAAAAAGCATGGGATATTATACTAGATGCCGCAGAAGAACATTACCAGCCAGGGAAATTTACCACCTTCGCAGCCTATGAATGGACCTTAGGGGCTTCCAAATCTCATATCCATCGAAATGTATTTTTCCGAGATATGGTAGTTCCAGATTATCCCCTTAGTGCTTTAGAAGCCAATAATGAAAATGAACTATGGGCTAGTCTAGAACAATACACCAAAGGAGGTTCTACTGTATTGGCCATTCCACACAATTCTAACTTATCACTAGGTGGTGCTTTTATGGACAAAACAAAAGCAACTGCGCTCATCCAAAGTAAATGGGAGCCATTAGTGGAGATACACCAAGGAAAAGGGAATTCAGAAGTACATCCAAACTTCTGGCAAACCGATGAATTTGCTGATTTTGAAACCTATGCCTATAACGGAAAAACAGAAAAGGATTACGTCCGATATGCCTTAAAAAAAGGGCTAGAATATAAAGAATCATTTGGCGTAAATCCATTCAAATTCGGGATCATAGGAAGTACGGATACCCATGATGGTATCCCTGGTAATACCGAAGAATACGGAGATTTTATAGGCAACCATGCTTTTTTGGATAACAATGCGGAGAACCGAAGTACCAGACAATGGATACTAGAACCGGGTACTGGAAAACGGGTTTTCGATGCGGTGAATCCAGGTGGCTTGATGGCCGTCTGGTCAGAAGCCAATACGAGAGGACATATCTTTGATGCCATGCAGAGAAAAGAAACCTATGGAACGAGTGGTGGTAGAATTCAAGTCCGTTTTTTCGGTGGTTACGACTTTGATAATCAATACGATAGCTATGAATCCTTAGTAGCAGATGGTTACGAAAAAGGGGTTGCTATGGGTGGGGATTTACCTACAATAAATCCAGCAGTTGACAAGAATTCTAGTCCCTCTTTTATTGTATGGGCCAATAAAGACAGCGAAGGCGCAAACTTAGATAGAATACAAGTAATTAAAGGTTGGTATAAAGATGGTGAGCTACAGGAAAAAATTTATAATGTAGCTGTTTCTGATAATAGAGCCATTCAATCAGATGGGTCAGTAGCAGCGATTGAAGCTCCCGTAAATATGGAGACAGGTGCATGGGATCGTTCCAAAGGTGCCGTTAGCTTACAGACGGTTTGGAAAGATCCAGACTTTGATCCATCGGTATCTGCTTTTTACTATCTTAGGGTCTTGGAAATACCTACCGCACGATATACCTTATGGGATAAAATTCGTTACGGTAGTACTTATCCTGATCGAGCGGCTTTAACGACGCAGGAACGAGCTTGGACTAGTCCGATTTGGTATAATTAGGAAAATTATTTGAAAATTCTCTTAAACAATTCGTATTTTTATAGTAACTCGCAATAGATTTTTTTTAAAATCCATGCCTCCAAAAAAACATTTCACCAAGCTTGCGAAGCAAGCAAGAAATATAAAAAATATATTTGAAAACCAGTATTCAACATATCAACAACGCCAAACATTTTGTCAATACCTCCATTGACAATCTAGAGTTATTTACTGGTTCCTTTACCACCTATAAATTCAAACCCCACTTTCACGAAAGTTATACCATCATTTTTCTAAACTTAGGAATAGGAGATTATTCCCATGCAGGATCTACCCAAGTCGTAGAGACAGGAGGCATGCTAGTTTTAAATCCCTATGATGTCCACGCAGGACAATCTGTTAAAAACCATCCTTGGCACTTTAGCAGCATGTACATTTCTCAAAAAACGATGGAGCGGGCAATGACTAGTATGGGCCATCCTGATCAGTTACCCACATTTCAAGCTCCTATTATTGAGGACAAAAAAATATTTCAAAAAGGACATAATGCCTTTCCTAATTTAATCTATGGAAACGACCATATCGCCTCAGAACATTTATTGATAAAATTCCTTCAAGCACTCATTGAAAAATACGCATGTGAGAAGGCTACTAAAACTAAAAAAGCTAAAGGATTTGAAGAGGCAAAGTTAGTAAGAGAATATCTTCATTTAAATTACCTAAAAGAAGTGTCCATCAAAGAACTAGCTCAAATGACGAATATGCCTGAATATGGCTTAGTTCGTACTTTTAAAAAGCATTTTCATTTACCTCCCAGACAATATCTACTCAACCTTCGTATCGAACAAGCTAAAAAGCTCTTAGCGCAACAATATTCTTCTACAGAAGTCGCCTACCGTTCTGGTTTTTTTGACCAAAGCCATTTCATCCGTCATTTTAAAAAATTTATTGGGATTACGCCTAAGCAGTTTGCTAGTAAAGTGATATAAGCATAGTGATGCTAAGCCTAATCAATATTCTTCTTGTTCCATACTGCAATTTTGTACAATTTTAGCTACTTCCTAATGTAGAACTTGCATATAGCTTATTCGTTATACTTTTCTAATTAGACTTGTTACTTTTTATAGCCTCGCTAGTTAACGTCAGCTCGGCAAATAGGGGTTTTGGAGGCAGCAATTCTAAAAAATAGCTTTGAAAAGCCATTTTTTAGAATTGCTGTCTCCAAAGAACCCTACGAGACGGCGACAGCCGTCGAGTAATTAGAAAATGTATGATCGTTATTATTTAATACATATCCATATTAAATCTCTATGAAAGACTTCCAAAGTTTTGAGGAACAATTTGAGCACAGACATATAGGGCCTAACACATCGGCTATACAACAAATGTTAAATACTATAGGCATAGACTCTATAGAACAATTGATTGCAGAAACCATTCCCGTCAATATACGCTTGCCCAAGCCGCTCGAATTACCAACCCCTCAGACAGAAGTTGCCTTTATTAAAAACTTTAAACAACTCATTGGGCAGAATAAAGTATTCCGATCTTTTATAGGAATGGGCTACCACGACTGCATTACACCGGCCGTTATTCAACGAAATATCTTAGAAAATCCAGCATGGTATACTGCCTATACCCCCTACCAAGCAGAAATAGCTCAAGGGCGTTTAGAAGCATTAATCAATTTCCAAACCCTAGTAACAGACCTAACAGGAATGGAGGTTGCTAACGCTTCACTACTAGATGAAGGAACAGCCGCAGCAGAAGCGATGACCTTATTGTATCGAAAGAAAGCAAAAAGCAAAAAAGAAGCTAACAAATTTTTTATAGATAAACATACCTTTCCGCATACCATTGATTTAATCAAAGGACGAGCAATCCCATTAGGCATAGAATTAGTGATTGCAGATACCTCAGAATTAAACCTGACTGATCCAGATTTATTTGGAATACTAGTACAGTATCCAAATAGCAATGGTGCTATAGAAGATCCTTCTGCTATCATTGCAGCAGCAGTAGAACAAGAAGTCAAGACGGTGGTTTGCGCAGATTTGATGTCTTTGGTATTATTAAAAGCGCCAGGAGAAATGGGAGCGGATGTAGTAGTCGGTACGACTCAGCGGTTTGGAATTCCCTTAGGATATGGTGGTCCACATGCCGCTTATTTTGCAACCAAAAAGGAATACCGTAGACAGATACCTGGAAGAATAATTGGGGTGACAGAAGATACTTATGGCAATGTAGCTTATCGAATGGCTTTGCAGACCAGAGAGCAACATATACGTAGGGAAAAAGCAACCTCTAATATATGTACTGCGCAAGTTTTATTAGCTGTCATGGCTGGAATGTATGCGGTATATCATGGGCCAAAAGGTTTAAAACGCATTGCTACTAGAATCCATCTATTGACCACTTCTTTGAATGATAATCTAAAGCAATTAGGCTACGAACAAATCAATGAGCAATTTTTTGATACCTTAAAAATAGTCGTCAATAACAAGGAAGCGATTCAAGATTTGGCGATTAAAAAAGGGATCAATTTCCGATATTTTGAAAATAATGCTATAGGTATTGCGCTTAATGAAAAAACGACCTTAGAAGATATTGCAGAAATACTATTGATTTTCGCTACCGCAAAAAAACAATCCATCGACAGTTTTGACTGGAGTGAAGAAAGCAATATTTCAGGTGGTTTAAAAAGAACCAGTGACTTCTTAACACATCCAGTTTTTAATAGCAATCATTCAGAACATGAGATGCTGCGGTATATGAAATCATTAGAAGATAAAGATCTATCGCTAGTTCATTCCATGATTTCCCTAGGGTCTTGTACCATGAAACTAAATGCCACTACGGAAATGATGCCTTTATCTTGGGAAGAGATGGCCAATATTCATCCATTTGTACCAATTAATCAAGCAAAGGGGTATCATGAAATGTTTGCACAGTTGGAAGCATGGTTATCTGAAATTACAGGTATGGACGCTACTTCTTTGCAGCCTAATAGTGGCGCACAAGGAGAATTAGCAGGATTGATGGTCATCAGAGCTTACTTCCAAGATAAGGGGGAAGCACACAGAAATATTACCTTAATTCCTACCTCTGCTCATGGAACCAATCCTGCTTCTGCGGTGATGGCTGGACAGAAAGTGGTCTTGGTAAAATGTAAAGAAAATGGGGATATTGACATGGTTGATTTAAAAGAAAAAGCGATCCTTCATAAAGATAATTTAATGGCATTGATGGTGACGTATCCATCGACACATGGGGTATTTGAGGAAAGCATCAAAGAGGCTTGCGAAATCATTCATCAGAATGGGGGTAGAATATATATGGATGGGGCCAACTTAAATGCACAATTAGGTTTAACGAGTCCTGGATATATAGGAGTGGACGTGTGTCATATGAATTTACACAAAACGTTTTGTATTCCACATGGCGGTGGTGGACCGGGCATGGGGCCGATCTCTGTAGTAAAAGATTTAGCCCCTTTCTTGCCAGGCAATGTGGTGGTACCAGAAGCAGGAGGAGACAAAGCAATCGCTGCCATCTCAGCTGCGCCTTGGGGCAGTGCTAGTATCTTATCTATTTCTTATGCCTATATTGCAATGATGGGGGCAGCTGGATTAAAACGAGCAACAGAAATTGCCATACTAAATGCCAATTATATCAAAGAGCGTTTAAAAGACCACTACCCTGTTTTGTTTACAGGAGCTAATGATCGGAATGCCCATGAATTAATCATTGATTGCAGAGCTTTCAAAGAACAGGGTATCATCGTAACTGATATTGCTAAACGTTTAATGGATTATGGATTTCATGCGCCAACCGTATCTTTCCCTGTAGCAGGAACTTTAATGATAGAACCAACAGAAAGCGAAACGAAAGAAGAGATTGATCGTTTTTGTGATGCAATGATTAGCATTCGACAAGAGATACAAGCCGTCGCTGATGGAGTATCAGATGCCCAACAAAATGTACTTAAAAATGCACCACATACTTTAGCATTAATTACAGCAGATGAATGGATTTTTCCATATACCCGACAACAAGCAGCCTATCCACTACCCTATGTAAGAGCAAAGAAATTTTGGCCAAGTGTTGGTCGAACCAACGATGCACTAGGAGATCGGAATTTAATGTGCAGTTGTCCGCCAGTTGCAGCATTTGCAGAAGAAGGAATATTATCTGATAGCGAGGTTTCTTATAAGGGCAGCAAATTATCTTGTTAGAGACATATCGAATAAAAGAATCTGTCCTAAATGGTCAAATGATTCTTTTGTTCTTATTCCTCAATACTATATTCCAAAACGTGAAGTTTATGGAATTAGTTGGTTAAATAAGCCACTCGATAGAGAGAATTTTACGTGCTAGCCGTGATTTAATAAATCAAGCTAGCACCTTTTTTTTCAAAAAAAATAGACTTTATTCAACTATGGAACCAACTACTACCCTACTAAGCGTCCCACTAGAAAATGTACATGAATCTTTAGGTGCCAAAATGGTCCCATTTGCAGGTTATCTAATGCCTTTAAAATATAGCTCGGTCACAGAAGAGCATAAGGCTGTACGAAATGGAGTAGGCATATTCGATGTCTCTCATATGGGAGAATTCTTTTTGATGGGGCCAAAGGCATTGGATCTCATTCAAAGAGTATGTAGTAATGACGCTGCAAAATTGAATATTGGAGATGCCCAATATTCTTGTTTCCCAAACGATAAAGGAGGGATAGTAGATGATTTATTAGTTTATCGGACGGGAACCGAAGAATACCTCCTAGTAGTAAATGCTTCCAATATAGAAAAAGACTGGAATTGGATACAAGCGCATAATACGGATCAAGTGCCAATGTATAATGTATCTGAAAACGCGGCACTTTTTGCAGTCCAAGGTCCACTAGCCACACAAGTATTACAAAAAATCACCAATATTGATTTATCCGCCATAAAATACTATAAATGCGCCATTGGCGATATGGGAGGCGTTGAAAAAGTAATCATCTCCGCAACTGGCTATACAGGAGCAGGGGGATTCGAATTATATGTACCCAATGCGCAAGCTGTTCAATTATGGAATGCCGTAATGGAAGCTGGTAAGGATGAAAATATACAGCCGATAGGCTTGGGAGCTAGAGACACCCTTCGTTTGGAAATGGGTTATTGTTTATATGGAAATGATATAGATGATACGACTTCTCCATTAGAGGCTGGGCTTGGTTGGATTACAAAATTCAGTAAATCCTTTACCAATTCTGAAGCCCTCTTAGAGCAGAAAAAAGCAGGTCTAACTAAAAAATTAGTTGGCTTCGAAATGATTGATAGAGGAATTCCAAGAAAAGACTATGACATTTGTACTGAATCTGGAACTATTATTGGTAAGGTTACTTCAGGTGGACAGTCTCCTTCTTTAGAAAAAGGAATTGGTTTGGGATATGTAGAAAAAGCCTATTCAAAATCAGGTACGGAAATATATATTCAGATCAGAAAGAAACGAATAAAGGCTGCTGTAAAAAAATTACCTTTTAAATTGCCGTAGCTCAAGCTTCCAGCTTGAGTTCTATTACTCAAGCTGGAAGCTTGAGCTACGTGCTTAAGCAATTAAATATTATTCAAATGTTTTTTGATAAGAAAATTTTCTTCAAATACTTCATTTTAATCCTAGCTTTATTAGCGATTGGATTTAATATAGCTATGATTTTCTTTGGCTACGAATTGATGCAATTTGATATTCCAGGATCTATATTAACCTCTGCACTTTTAGCCAATTTATTAATGCTTTTAGGACAAGATCAAGAAAGTCGGCAATAGATTATTTAGTAGCTGTTGTTTTAGGTACAGATGTTTGTTTAATCAAGTAAGCTTGAAACATTTGAGAAACATCAAATTTATCCAAATAGATATTATCAAATGCTTCAGCCGTCCGACCATATCTTTCTCTAAATTTTGCGTAAAGTTCCCTTACAAAAGTTTTATTCATGGTTTTTCCGTCTTCCAAATAAACGGCATCACCATCTCTAAACTCTCCTAATTCATTGAATATAGCTAATAATATTTGGTACACCTCTTCTTTTTTATCTGGCTCAAAACCTAAATTAATATTTCCCCCCATATACTCTGTAGTCAATGCATTCAGTCGTAGAATATTTTTGTAAAAACGGTTTTCTTTTTCCCCCAAACTGCCATTGCAATCGGCCAATAATTTATCTTTTGAAGCAACTGTTGCCTCCAGTTCCTTTTTTTCTGCTGCTATTTTTGGTAAATTGATACCAGCATTCAAGTGCTTCATTAGTAATTGCTTTTGCGCCTTCACATCTCCGGTCGTTTCCACTCCAGCTTCTTGCAATAAATCAGCAATATTCAATTGGGTATTAGGTAAATTGTAGACTTGAAACATTAATACAATCGCTGCCACTACTTCCATGATAAGTGCCGTAAATAAAGAATTTAAATATTTTCCTTTAATATTTTTAAGCACTCCAGTAATCCCTAATAAAGTAATAATGGCAGTGACCGTAAAAATGCCAATGAAAAGCCAGAATAAGGTTTTTTGTTCGTACATAGCCAATTGTTTAATCTTTGAAGTTGTTTAAAACATATTCTTTCCTTTAAAATAACTTCTACTGATAGCTAAGGTAGCATTATCTAATTTATTCAAAGAAAAATTAAAATATAAACTTTCAAAATTTTAAGAGCAGCTAAGTTTTTAGAATAGAGAGCAGAGAAGCGAGAATAGAGACACAATCCGTTTAAAAAACGACGATAATTCATTGTTTGTAAACGAAAGGTATCTCTACTCTCTGTTCTCTATTCTACAAGTTGTATGGTTTCAAACTTCGACGATCCGCTTCAATCACAGGAATTGTCAGAGAACCTTTCATTTTAATACTAGAAACAACTATATTGGCAATCTCAAAAAAGACACATAAGAAATGGATAAAAAATTAAAAGTATTAGTAGTTGGGTGTGGCAATATGGGAAGCTCTCATGCAAGAGCCTATCATCAGCTACCAGAATTTGAAATCGTAGGTCTAGTCAGCAGAGGTCCAGAAAGTAGAGAAGCCCTATCCAAAGAACTAGGAGGTCTACCGGGCTATAGTAATTTTGAGGAAGCCTTAGCTGCAACAAAGCCAGATGTGGTATCTATCAATACCTATCCAGAAACACATGCAGAATATGCCAAAAAAAGTCTAGCAGCAGGGGCGCATATTTTCGTAGAAAAACCACTTGCTAATACGGTGGAGGAAGCACAAGAGATAGTTGATATGGCATTAGCAGCAGGAAAAAAACTAGTTGTAGGCTATATACTAAGAGTGCATCCTGCATGGTCAAAATTTATAGAAATAGCGCAGACCCTAGGCAAACCTTTGGTGATGCGAATGAACCTCAACCAACAAAGTTGTGGGACAGAATGGAAAACGCATAAAGCCTTAATGCAAACCATGTCCCCTATTGTAGATTGCGGCGTGCATTATGTAGACGTGATGTGTCTGATGACTGGTGCTACGCCTATACGAGTAAGTGCCATTGGTGCCAGATTGTCTGACGAAATTGCATCTGATATGTACAATTATGGTCATCTCCAAGTAACCTTTGATGATGGCTCAGTAGGTTGGTACGAAGCTGGGTGGGGACCTATGATGAGTGAAACTGCTTATTTTGTAAAAGATGTCATCGGTCCAAAAGGTTGTGTAAGTATCGTAGATAAAGTAGCGGAAGAATCCTCAGATATTGATAGTCATACCCAAACAGGTTGCCTTAAAGTTCATCATGCCACTAGAGATGCTAATGGACAATTTCTCAAAAAAGATACCTTAGTTGACACTTCTGATGAACCCGATCATGACGGTTTATGCTTTTTAGAGCAACAATATTTGCTAAAAGCAATTAAAGAAGATATAGATTTATCAGATCATGCTAGAGATGCCGTCAATAGTCTACGGATTGTTTTAGCAGCAGATGAGTCATTTAAAACAGGAAAAACAGTAGATCTGTAACACGGAATT
>CAYOBX010000104.1:0-14562 GCA_964402245.1 uncultured Saprospiraceae bacterium
TTACTAAAGGTAATATTTTTTAGGTTCTAAAATAAAAAAGTGTCGCATATCATGAAGATATACAACACTTTTTTAGTTTTTATTCTACTTCCAGTCATAGAGGAAGTAGCTTTCAATCAGATAAAATAGCTTTTAATTTAGCTTTTGGTAATCGGCAAGCAATAGCTTTGGTATTATTTTTTTGAAGTAGTAATTTCTCTACTGTTATTAATCTTTTTATCGACCACAGTTTTATTCAAAAATTCGTTGATCTCCTCCATTTTCAAAGAAGTAATCAATTCTCCAAATGAATTGAGTTTAATATCAAAAGTTGGAAATTTTTCTCCAGTCTGTTGCTTTGTAGAATGTTTGAATGCCATCTTTAATTTATTTACCTATTTTATTAAATGCTTCATACGCCACAGCCAATCTTCGATCCACTTCTTCCTTACCAAGTAAGGCGATTATTTCGAAAATAGCGGGTCCTTTCATCACTCCACATATAGCAACCCTTAAAATTGGTAAAACGTTCCCGAAACCTAACTCTGTTTCTTCTACAAAAGCTTTGACGGTCGATTCGATAGTCGCTGCATCAAAAGGATTGCAACTATTAATACGGCTTTTTAGATCTTCAAACTGCGCCAATCGCTCCAGTTTCCATTTCTTTCGAATAGGTTTTTGTTCATATTCTTTGACAGGCTCAAAGAAGTAATATCCTTGCTCCCAGAAGTCTGTCATCACCACTACTCGCTCTTGCATTAAACCCACAAAGGTTTTCAAATAATCATCGGAAGGTTGATGGCCTTTGTCTTCAATAATAGGGCGTACCTCTTTCATTAACAATTCCTGATTCATATTCATCAAGTACTGCTGATTGAACCAACGCGCTTTATCGTAATCAAAACGAGCTCCTGCTTTTACTACTTTCTCTAAAGAAAAATCTTTAACAAGCCCATCCATGGAGTAGAGTTCTTGTTCTGTCCCTGGATTCCACCCAAGAAAAGCTAAAAAATTGACGACTGCTTTAGGATCAAAACCAAATTCCTTGAAGCCTAAAAAGGATTCTTCTGGTGTTGGTCCATTCCATCCTAATGGGAAAACAGGGATACCAAATTTAGCACCATCCCGCTTACTCAACTTTCCTTTTCCTGTTGGTTTTAAGATCAATGGTAAATGTGCAAATACAGGCATTTCGTGATCCCATCCAAAAGCTTTGTATAATAATATATGATGTGCTGTACTTGATAGCCACTCATCTCCCCTAATCACTAGATTAATTTTCATCAAGCGATCATCTACCACGTTAGCCAAATGATACGTAGGCATACCATCTCCCTTCAACATAATTTTGTCATCTAAGTCGTTGGTATTAAACTTGACATCTCCTTTTATTTTATCTACGAAACGGATTTCTTCATTTTCATTCACTTTCAATCGAACGGTGTAAGGAACATTCGTTTCTAATAATTCTTCTACCTCTACTTCAGACATGGTCAGGCTATTTCTCATCTGTAGCCGAGTCTTTGCATCATATTTAAAAGTATGATTTCCATTTTCTTTAGCCTGCTCTCTTGCTGCCGTCAATTCTTCGGGGGTATCAAAAGCAAAATAAGCCTTTCCACTTGTCAATAATAGATTCGCATATTTCGCATAGATTTCTTTGCGCTCTGATTGTCTATAAGGACCATATTCCCCTCCATAGCCAGGCCCTTCATCAGGCACAATGCCTACCCATTCTAAAGCTTCTTTAATATATGCCTCTGCACCAGGCACAAATCTACTTCGATCTGTGTCTTCTAATCGCAATACAAAAGTGCCATTTAGCTGTTTCGCTACTAAATAGTCATATAATGCGGTCCGAATACCTCCAATATGCAATACACCTGTCGGACTAGGTGCAAATCTTACTCTTACATTATCCATTGATTATCAATATATTTTGTATAAACAATTCAATTATTTTTTTCTTTTTTTTGAAAAAATTATTTTTTTTGAAAAAAAAGCATTATGCAGGCAGCGAATATAACTTTCCAATCGTTTCCTAACAAAGGATAATTGAGAAACCAATATTAAGACTTTCATTTAAGTACGCCACTTCAGCATATACTCCACTATATCAGGTATGTTGCTTACGCTCAAATACTACTATGAAAGTTCCAGTTTGAAGGCGCAAAAGTAAACAAAATTCCTCCAACCTGAATAGGTTCAAAACGATCCAACTTCACAAGTCATACAAAAATTCATCCTTAATAGAAATACATTCTAACCCTATGTGCTATAGCAATAGGTAGAATGAACTAATGAAATTCAATACTCTAACAGGCTTATCTATAAGAAGTAAATAGTATTGAACTCAAGCGAAAGATTCGAGTTAAACACTTTCAAGCACTCTAACACTAACAACACATATTCAAACATTATGTCTATCTATCTTGTAAAAACTCCGAGCATCTTTCAAAATTCTTTTCCCAATTTTACTTGGAGAATTCCCACAAAAGAAAAAGTACTTCATTTAACCTTTGATGATGGACCGACTCCAGAAGTAACACCTTGGGTTTTACAACAATTGGCACAGTATGATGCCAAAGCAACCTTCTTTTCTATTGGAGAAAATATACTAAAGCATCCCGATTTATTTGATCAAGTAAAATCGGAAGGACATGCCGTTGGCAACCACACTCATACTCATTTAAATGGCTGGGCAACAGATAGTATTCCTTATTTTCACAATGTAAGACATTGTGCTAGATTAGTTCAATCGCCTTTGTTTAGACCTCCTTTTGGGCGATTAAAACCAAAGCAAGCACAGTTTTTACAAAGGCACTATAGAATTGTGATGTGGGATGTATTGAGTGGAGATTTTGATCCAAATATCTCTAATGAGAAATGCTTAACGAATGTTACGAAGAATGCTAAGTCTGGATCTATTGTAGTTTTTCATGACAACCAAAAAGCTAAAGATAAATTAACTTATACATTACCAAAAGTATTGGATCATTTCTCCAAATTAGGGTATCAATTTGAAGCTTTAAATGATCAAAGACTAGATAAGAATCACCAAGTACGACAGCGGAAGATTGCTTAGTGAAATACTATATATTACTAAAAAAGAGATAGGATTGCTGGTAAGCAATCCTATCATATATAAAGCATTATTAAATTAAAATCTTAATAATTTTTCATATTACACATTATTTTAAAGTAATATGTACAAAAAGATTTGTTCCCTCTGGTTCTGCTCCTACTCTTACCTTCTTTATTCTATCTCCACATGCTTTCTTAGCCAAATCAATCAAATCTTGTTCTGATCGATGATAAAGATACCAACCAAGAAAAAGTTCCATATAGCCTCTAGTTGGGTTACGTGGAGAGAAATTTCCAATAACCATTTCTCCTCCTGGTTTTAGGAAATTCTGTATTTTAGCGATCATCGCGACAAATGTTTTATCGTCAAAATAATCAAACAAGCCTCCTGACCAAATAAAATCTACCTTTTTATTTGTTTCCAATTTAAAGATATTTCTTTTATGGAAAGTAATATTCGGTAAATATTTATAATTCAATTTAGTAGCATATAAAATAGCATTTATATCCGCATCTACAAATTCGAAATGTAGTCGATCTGCCCCCTCTTCTTCAAATAATTCAAAAACATCCCGACCAGGGCCACATGCTATATTCATCACATGCAACTGACCTTTCTTTTTATTTTTTATTTTTTCTTTAATTTCTGTTTTAAAGTAAGTCTTTCGATTCACAACACCTTTAGCGGCAGAATGCCAATGATACAATCGATCCCACTTTACATATTCTTTTAATTGACTATGCTCTAATCGGTACATTTTATCAATGATCTCAAAATCTCCAGGATAGCCATGAGGTTTGATAGTTGCATGTCCTACAACTGAATTAACATAAGCTGGTCCAAATATTTTGGGCATTCGCTTATTAATCTTAAAAATCTCTTCTTTAGTAAGGTTGGCGATGTAATAATTTAAGACATCTCTAATAGTCTCATAGTCTTTGGGATTAGGGCCACCTTTTTCGTGAATAGATTTGATATACTTTACAAGAGCAGGAGTTGATGCTTTCTTGTGAGCATAAGTAGTTAGGAATTTTTTTTCATCAAAGGTGCGCGTCTGAGTTTTGTTCATACATAATATTGTTTAGTTTAAAAATGTTTGAAAAGCGATTCTCTTATTGAAATGTATTTTAATAGTTTGTTGAGTCCACTCTAAAAAGTTGATTAGAGCGAGATATGCCAAATTTTAAAAATTTGACATATCTATTTTCTCTTAATTTTGAACAGGTTACAAAGAATTATTTTCAATATCTGTTGTCTCCTCTGCGTTCAATTAAGCTGTTATGATTTTGTGAATACCTTTTTTATTTCAAAGTAATGTGGACAAAAAGATTTACGCCCTCTTCCTCTACTCCCACCTTAACCTTTTTTATTCTATCTCCACATGCTTCTCTAGCCATATCTATCAGGTCTTGCTCCGTTCGGTGATAGATATACCAACCAACAAAAAGTTCCATGTATCCTCTGGTTGGATTATACGGACAAACATTACCGATAATCATCTCACCTCCAGGCTTTAGGAAATGCTGTATTTTAGCAATCATGGCGATAAAGGTCTTATCGTCAAAATAATCGAATAAGCCCCCTGACCAAATAAAATCTACCTTTTTATCTGTTTCAAACTTAAATACATTTCTATTATGGAAAGTAATGCTAGGCAAGTATTTATAATTCAATTTAGTGGCATGCAAGATCGCATTCAAGTCTGCATCCACGAATTCGAAATGCAATCGATCTGTTCCTTCTTCTTCAAATAATTCAAACACATCTCGACCTGGTCCACATGCTATATTCATTACATGCAATTGGCCTTTCTTTTTCTTTTTTAATTTTTCTTTAACTTCTCTTTTAAAATAAGTTTTCCGATTAAGGATACATTTAGCGGCAGCCTGCCAATGGTAGAATCGATCCCATTTTACATATTCTTTTAATTTACTATGTTCTAACAGGTAAAATTTATCCATCAATTCAAAGTCACCTGGGTATCCACGAGGTTTCACGCTCGCATGACCTGCCGTTGAATGAACGTATGCTTGACCAAATACTTTGGACATACGTTTATGAATTTTTAAGATCTTCTCCTTAGGAAGTTTTGAAATGTAGTAATTTAGGACATCATTAATTGCATTATAATCCTTGGGGTTGGGGCCACCTCTTTCATGAATAGATTTGATATACTTTACAAAAGCAGGGGCCGAAAGTTTTTGCTGATAAGTAGCTAAAAATTTCTTTTCATCAGAAATACGCGTTTGCGTTGTGTTCATACATAGTTTTGTTTAGTTAAAAAAGTTTTATAATCGATTCTCTTATTGAAATGTATTCTAATATCTATATGGGTTCCACTATTATGATATTAAAAGTACTTTACTACAAGCTCAACAAATACCTGTTAAGCCTTCTCTATATTCCTACAAGTATTAGAGCAACTTTCCCTTTGCCCTTCTTGAATTAGAATAAAGTATAGTAGATTTTTCCTTTACCAAAGTCTAATCGTAAAAGTATAATAGACTTGTTACCCTTTAATAAATACTCCTCTGAAAATGTCTTTTTCCGTTATTTTGGTTTAAAAAATGAGTCTGTAGCCCAGCTATATACTAATTCTTTAAATCAAAATATCGAAAAAATTCAAATTTTATAGAAGCACTTCTTAAAGGGTAACAAGTCTAATTTGAATTATATGGTTATTAGATTAGGGGTTGGTAAGTAGATTATAAGTTAGAATAGAAATTTGTCCATTCTTAACGATTGAACAATATAGGAATTTAGTGGAAAAAAAAACCTTTTTACTAGTTTTTTTCTATAAAGCAACTAGGAACTAGTGTACTATACACAACAAGTATTGAATAAAATTCCTTGATTTTATGGTTATAAGAAGAGGAAAATAGAAAAGGATTATTGAGTGAGATTGTAATTGAAATATTTCTTTTTTATTGAGTAAGATTTTTTAATTTAAAATATATTATATTTCTTAAATACTAAAAATCAATACTTTATAAGATAGTCTGGTAAGTTCTCAATGAAAAAATGAATAGATGTATAAATGAGTAAATATAGGCAGTCTACCAAGATCAATTAGTCTGCTTAAACAAAGAACTGCAGTCCAATTTACTCATTTTCTCATCTACTCACTAAGAATTTACCTAGTCTGACAAATGATTAATAATTAATAATTAAGATGCAGGGTAGTCTATAAAACTGTATAATATTTAATTCATTTTAAACAACTTCATTATTAGGCCACTTCAATAAATTCTTTAGATTGGATATGATTATTTGTTTTTAGCAGTTTTTTATTTTCAGCATTCAGCTTTTTTGAAATTGTAAAATTAAAAGTAGTTCCTTTCCCCTCTTCAGATTCTATCCCAATAATTCCTTTATGATTATCTACTATTTTTTTACAAATAGCTAAACCGATGCCCGTACCTTGAAATTCTTGATTACCATGCAATCTTTTGAACATGTCAAATACCTGTAATTTATATTTTTCAGGTATACCGATACCATTATCCATTATGTCAAACTTCCAGTAATCAGCCGTCTCCTTACAGCTTATAATGACTAGCTTGTGAATAGACTTATTATACTTAATCGCATTATCTATAAGATTCTGAAAAAGTTGTTCAATCTGTCTAGCATTACCAATCAAATCAGCTGGTAAATCACTTTTAAATTGTATAGTAACATCTGGTCTACTTTTAGCATTCGCAATGCTATTCACTACACGAAATAACATGCTTTCTATATCAATCTTTTTATAAGTTATAGCTGTCTGTCCCATACGAGAATATTCTAGCAAATCTTCTATAATATTCGTCATTCTCGTTATACCTGCATCAATAAACTGTGTACATTCTTGTATGATGGGATCCTCCAAGTGTTTAGTTTTTTTGCCTAAAATAGAGGCAAAAGATCCAATATTTCTCAAAGGTGCTTTTAGATCATGGGAAGCAACAGAAGCAAATCTTTCTAATTCTTTATTTTTTTCTTGTAATTTGATAGACTTTTCCTCGGCAATCATAGTCCGTTCAACTACTTGCTCTTCTAAGGTTTGATTAAGCAGGTTAAGATTTTGATTAAGGCTTTCCAAATCTTGTTTAAGATATGCCCTTTGATACATGAATATAGAATAAACAATAGCTATAATAAGAAGACCTACTATTATAAATAATTCATTGATTAACATTTCTGGCAACTTATAGGCTGCATAAGCAATATTTAGAATAGCAAATGCAAAAAAGAGGTTGATATCTTTTTGCCTTCTACAGATAACCCCCATAGAACATATAGCTATGAAAATACCCAAACTATAACTAAAAGAAAAAGCATTTATATAAGCCACCCATACAAACCAACTAGTAAGGGTAAAATTACCTATATAAGCAAAAAACATAAGGTGCTGCTTAATTACATCTACTTTAAAAGAAGCTAATAGGAGACTTATAAAAAAGACACTCATCATTAAACGATGAGAGAGAAAATCCACAGAAGTTGGATCAACAAATTGCAAGAAAACACCAAAGGAAGGTACTAATACAGCTAGCGCTGCAAACCATAAACGAAGCATTGTTACTTCATAATGCTTGGTAGTAAAATACCGTAATAAAGGAGAAAAATTTTGGAAGAATAGATTACTAGTCGACATAGATTTACTAATTACATACTATTTCACTTATATCTGTTTGGTTCTTTTCTATGTTCACTGGTTAGTAATAAAGAAAATAAATAAACTTCCAAAATATAAAGGTTATTACATCTTACCACTTATTAGGGTTTTCTTACATTGGACAATATTTATGCCGTTATTAGAAGTAAAAAAGACATAACAATATTATTTTACGAATATGTTTTTATTATACTTATAAAGCACTAATTAACTGTTAAATAATAAAATACTAAATATTATACTTTATTATTCTTAATTTTTAAAAATTTACTTTTACATGTGATACAGAACATTTTATACACATATAAACGTTGTTTATAAGTAGTCTGACAAAAGTATTTGAGTGTATAACAATTTGGGGGCATGTAAATAAATACCTGAGGCTGTTTAATAGGAATTTTGCAAGCAAAATAGGGACAATCATTTTTAGATGTTAACTTCTTTTTGTCACACTACTTAACTCAATTTTTATAACTACTTTTTTCGAGAAATTCTTCCTATCTTAATAGTTCCATTTTGACATTCAAGTAAAGAAAATAAAAAAAGAGATGCAATCTGTTTAAAAATTAGGAATCTTCATCAGATATAATTGTATCGCTGCTCTCGTTTCTCTATTCTTTCTAAGAGTGCAAAGTAGAAATAGCTAGGTCAATTAGACTTGAAGTAGCTTTTGGCAATATTCTTTTATGAGAATACCCTTATTAGGCTCGTTACCCTTTAATACTTGTTCTAAAAATCCATTAAGTACTTATGGTAAGGATTTACTTAATTTTATGTTTTTTATTTTGGTCTTATTTGGGATTTACTCAATTAAATGGCTTTCAAGTAGAAAATGGAAAAGTAGAAATTCCTTTCCGTTTCCAAAATAATTTTATTTTAGTTGATGTTTTATTTAATAATACCTTTCCATTAACTTTCATTTTCGACACAGGGAGCGAAAATACCATCCTGCTAAAGAAGACCTATGCGGAATTAATGGATATTGAATATTTACGAGAATACAAAGTATATGGCTCAGATTTACAAAAGGAATTATTAGTACATCTTGCTAATGGCATTGACTTAGACTTATCAAAAATTAGCGCCAATAACTCTGCGGTTCTAATACTTGATGAAGATTATTTTCAATTTGAAAAATATACTGGTTTAAAAATTCATGGTATTTTGGGAATGGATTTATTTAAATTAACATTTATTCAAATTGATTACCAGAGACAAAAAATCATCTTGCACGCACCCAATGATTTCAAAAAACCTTCCAATAAATTTGTTGCTTTTCCTGCAGAAATACATCGTAATAAATTTTATCTTTCTACAAAAGGAGCCGTCCAAAATGACAAATCTGTTGATCTTAATCTATTGCTAGATACAGGTGCTAATATTTCTCTATTATTACACAATAATTCGGATTCTACAATCACTCTTCCTTCCAAATTAATACCAGGTAAGTTAGGCGATGGTCTAGGTGGTTTTATTGAAGGGTACATGGGAAGAACACAGTCCTTGTCCATTGGAAATTTTACGTTTAGCAATGTCGTAACGAATTTCCAAGAATTACCTCCTAATATAGATAAGAACTTTATTAATAGTCGTAATGGAATCTTAGGAAACGAATTGCTTAGTCGATTTAATGTGATTTTTGTTCCTTTTTTAAGCACCGTCTATCTAAAGCCAGAAAAGAATTATAATAGGGGATTTAAATTTGATAGAAGTGGAATTTTTTTGATCGCATCGGGTCTAAGCTTAAAACGTTTCACTATAATAGATATCATTCCTGGTTCTCCAGCTGATAATGCAGGTTTACAAATAGGAGACCTGATTCTACGAGTTAATGGAATAAGCACTCGGCTTTTAGAATTGGAATCTATCACTCGTAAATTTCAAAAAAGAGTTGGGAAAAAATTCAGATTGGTCGTCTTCCGAAATGGCCATAAAAAACGATTCAATTTTAAACTTGAAGAATTAATATAAAAAACATGAGGTATTCATTAATCATTATTCTAGCTACCTTTCTTATATGTCCGGATATAGATGCACAAGAATTAAAAGTACCAACACTCAGTCCAATTTCAACCATTCAACAAGAAATTGGATTAACAGAAATAAGCCTTAGTTACTCAAGGCCCAGTGCTAAAGGAAGAAAAGTATTCGGACAGTTAGTACCTTATGCAGAAATATGGCGAACGGGTGCGAATAAAGCCACTACCATTACTTTGTCTGAAGAAGTAAAAATTGCAGACCATATAGTTCCTGCTGGCACATATGCTATATACACCATACCCAATGAAAAAGAGTGGACAGTCATTATTCATAAAAAAACTAATTTCAGAAGTATAGCAGGGGATAAGGTGAAACCAGAGAATGATGTTTGTAGATTTACAGTTTCCCCTATTAAAAATCCACTGAAGGTCGAGACCTTCACTATGCAATTCACGGACCTACATACGAAAGGATGTAGCGTACAGTTGGCTTGGGAAAACACTATGATTTCCATTCCAATAGCTGTCAATGTTGATAATAAAATTGCAGCGAAAATGACGGAACTTTTAAAAGATCCTACTGCTATATCTCATAGAGATTATTTCCGTGCCGCAGAATATTATTTACACAATGGTAAAGATTTATCCCAGTCTTTAAATTGGATTAATGATGCCTTACTAAAAAGTGAAAATAACTTTCGGTATGGCTTATTAAAATCGAAAATATTCGCCGCTCAAGGAAATAAAGAACAGGCGATACAAACTGGACGATTAGCAAATGACTGGGCAACTATAGCTAATAATAAAAATTATATGGGACAGACTTATCTCTTTTTAAAAAGCTTAGAAACTCCAGAAAAACCAAGTCAAGCATTAACCGATATTAATGGAGTAGACCTATTAGATAAAAGCATCCAATACCACGACCCCAACGGACAATGGCCTAATTTTAATGCTACTTTATATTTAGAGCAGTCTCGTCCTAAAAGTGAGGGTAGAGACAAAAGTGAAGTGATTATCAATTTACCAGATAGCTATTTTAAAGTAATAGATAATCGAAGAGGAAATTCTATTGTACGAGAAGTAAATGATACTATTTGTAACACTCAATTTAATGGAAATAATACATTCTCTGAAGAAGACAAAAAGAAACATCGCCTCACCTGTGACCGTGCCAAAATGTTTCGAGATTATTTTGCCTACCTATATGGATTGCCTATGAAATTAAAAGATGAAGGAACTATAATAGATAAGGAGGTTTACGCTACTACTTTCCAAGGTCAAGAATCTTTAGCTATGCGAGTAACCTATAACGAAGCAGTTGGAGAAGACATTTGGTATTTTTATTTCCACCCTTCCACATATGCCTTAATTGGTTATCGTTTTTATCATGAAGAAGCAAAAAATGATGGAGAGTATATTACTTTAGAAGGCGAGGAAAAGGTTCAAGGAATAAAAATTCCTAAAAATAGACATTGGTATTATAATAAAGATGATAAGTTCTTGGGGGCGGATTTTTTGGTGAGAGGCACGACGCCTAACTAGATAATTTGAACACAGAGGCACAGAGGCCACAGAGAAAAATAGTTTCTTATAACTCTGTGTGCTCAGTGCCTCCGTGTTCAAAACAAATCACACTATGTCTCTGCTCACCTGCAACGAACAATGTATCCTTTAGAAGGATCAACATCGCCTTTTAATACTTGCAAATATAATTTTTTCAAATCCTTATATTCCGTAACAGGAACTACTTCTGTCCAGTTTTTAGCTTTATTGATAAACTGATAGAGTGCCTTACCCATTCGCTGATTCATTTTAGCAGCTCCCCATTTTTTAGATAAAGTTTGAATAGAGTCTGGTGCAAAAAACATTTTAGCTTTTGGATGTTTAAAAGCACCTGTAGATTGCCAGTCTGTAAATCCAATTAAGGACATAAACTTCAAGGAAGTACCTAGCTGACTAGTCAAATTAACTAGTAAGGCCATATTTCCAGAAAAATCGACTACTACACTCGTTCCTTTTTTAAGTTCCACATCATAATCCTCATAAGAAATAACCGTATCATAAAATCCTGTTTCCTTCACAAAGTCTACATTCTTTTTAGAGGTCAAGCCAACAATCTTCAATTTATCTTTTGATTGATTCTGCTTCAACATAAAAGCCAAGCCTAATGCTGTTTTAGAAGAAGCACTTGTTAGAATTATTCTTTTTGCTTTAAAAAAGGATTCCTCTTTTAAAAAATGATAATTCAAAAATCCTGTTCCAAATAAAGGTCTAAGAAGCGGTATATAATCTTCAAGAGCTACATTATAGGCAGGATCATTAGCGGTTCGAATATGCTTATTATAAATAGGCGGTAGCGATACTCTATGTGACCGAATATCTGAAAATCCAGTAGAATTTATATGTCCTGGCAAAACTGTTATAAGATCACTCATTGGGAAATAGCCATAATACCGTTCCCCTACTTTAATCGCTGGATTATTAGAAACAACTACATCTGCAAATCCCCAAACTGGGATAATACCTTCCGTATCAGTGCCTTTAAAAAAGGCCCAGTATAGTCGATCTCCAAAAACACCATAGGTAATATTATTCGTTGTAAATGCATATTTATCTACCCGTAATAATACCTCACCAGGCTGCAAAGGCGCAATCGCATCGTTTTGAAATCGAGCTTTAAATAAATCTTTTTTCTTAATTAATAAGGTCTTGTTAGGTTTGTTGGACATAGTTGAAATAGGTTGTTTTATAATATTTTAAGCTATTAGCTAACGGCTGATGGCTAATAGCTGACGGCTAAAATGAACACATTAAATAAATCTTAATTGTGTTTAAGATTCAAACAATTGTTCTTTTATAGGCATTATATCTTTTGCAAATATAATGCTTAAGATGCATGATTTTTGACATTTTATTAAAAATCAAATACATGATTTTTATATGTCACATAATTCAACAATAAAAGTAGCTTCATTCAGTTTTCTTCTTATCTTCCACTGAATTTTTAGTAATATTTTTCAAAATGGCCAGTACCCTAAATTTAAATTATCAAGAATTAAAAAGCTTTATCAGTAATGATAAAACGGAAGAAGTATTGGCTATTTTAGAAAAAGAATTACAATCCAAACCACAGTATACCGACTATCTAAATGAAGTAATTGTTTTATCTGGTAATTTAACAAAATTAGATAGTGCTCGACGCATCGACACATTAAGTCTGCAACAATACACAACAAAGGCCAATCAAATTAACACCGCACTTTTAGATTTATTAGATGATTTAAAAGAGGGGAAAATACTCAATCCTACTATAGCAAATACACAAAAATCTCCCTATTGGAAAACTATTCCTTTTCTAATTGGAATGATCGTTCTTGCTAGTATCATAGGCGCTACTACTTATTATTTTTTAACAACAAAAAATACGCCCCCTACTACGCCACCGCCTATCACTTGGAGTTGTCCTGCATTTGACGACAATATGTTTGAGGTTTTAGTTTTACCGTTTCATGATGATCTTCCAGAAGGAAGAACGGCACCACATAAACAGATTGTCAAGCGGTTAAATGAGTATTGTCAAGCAGAAAACATAGCGGCACAAGTGGGTAGAATACAACCCGATGAAATGATTAAGGCCATTTCTGATGAAAGCGAAGCTAGAAATTATACCACCAAATGTCAGCCAGATATGCTAGTATGGGGACTAGCAAATTTCCTAGAGGGGAATACTGCTATTACCACTAGCTACTCCATTCTTAATAAAACGGGTTTGGGACGGATTTCTGATTTTAACCCAGAAGGGACATTAGATACCTTATTACAAGCTGCTTATTTTTCTTCTACCTTCGAGGGGGCTACTTCCCAAATTGAAGAAGTTTTAGAGAGACTACTAAAGACTATGGTTGCTTTTAATGAAGGAGATTATCCGACTGTAGTAGAAAAATCTGTGGCAGTTGAAGACAATCCATTAACTACCTCCAAGGAAGCAGTATATATAGCCTATGTAAAAGCAGAAAGTCATGTACGTTTAAAAGATACCGATAAGGCAATCAATGAATATACAAAAGTTCTAGAAGTTGAACCTACAGAAGTACTTGCATTAAATAACAGAGCGCATTTAAATTTCAAAAAAAAGCGGCTTGGTAAAGCTTTAGTAGATTTGAACACTATTGAAACACTTGGCAAAGCAGATTACGAAATCTATTATAAAAAAGCAGAAATTCATGAATCGCTAGGAAACTTAGGCGCTGCAAAAAAAGATTTTGCAAAAGCGATAGAACTAAGTCCAGTCCAAATGCAAAAAACCCTCAACACGCATCTACAACAAGTGGAAAAGAAAATTATTCAAATTGAAAAAGATAAAATCATCCCTGAAATAAATCCTATTCCCGTAGATCCAAATGCAGTTAGTGAAAACACTCCTACTTTTATCAATCAGACAACAAAAGACATACAACTAAATACTCGATTAGATCAGGCAGAAATAAAAAATGCCATCGGTAATAATAAAGCTGCTGCATTAACAAGTATTGATATTCTTTCTAAAGATACAATGAATGAAAGAGCTATTAAAGTTTTGATAAATTCAAAATATTTTCAAAACAATACGATTACTTTAAAAGAGTTACAAGAAATTCCAGAGTTAAAAAACATTAATATTTCCCAGCTAAAACGTTTTAATAGTGCTATTTATAATAGTATTATTCAGAATGAACTACTTAGTAGAAATAAGAAGAAATAGACACACCTATATAAATAATTTCCTATAAACATTCAAGGAATCAAAACAGCTAGAATACCCAAAATTTAGCCTAGATATTACAGATATTAGTTTGCTGTCAGTTAATATTAAACGC
>CAYOBX010000105.1:0-14559 GCA_964402245.1 uncultured Saprospiraceae bacterium
ATATTTACAATTTAAATATAGGTTACAACTTAGAAATCAAGTCCACATAGCGCTCTAGCACTATTAGAAATTCTTGATTAAACGATGTTAATTCGGGTTCACTAATATCTTGTCCATACAAAATATCATTTATAAAAAGGAAATTTAAAATTAATAAAAGGCTGACAAAATTAATTTTCATTTGAAGTGAATGATTTGTTAGATGATTACCGTATTATGTTTAGCATTGGAATAGTGATTGTTGCTTGGGAAGTAGTCTTTATATTTTTCGTACGCTTTTTCGACAACACTTAGAGGTACAACGTTGACAGAGATTTCATTACTCTAATACTTTGTAAATTTTTCTACAATAGAATTGTTGTTTGTAAAGTCAATAAATTTTAAAAAATAAATACCACTTGTTAGAGATCTTATATCTACGATACTTTGATTATTTATCTCTATTCTTTTTACTCCATCATAACTGTAAATTTCTAACTTGAAATCAATTGAATCGCTATATTCAATAGTTAATTGATTATTAGCAGGATTTGGGTAAAGTAAAATAGATTCAGAAGTTATTACTTCATTGGAATTAATTAAACAATCTGCCTCACCAACTAAATTAATGTTGAAACTTATTTTCGATTCATAAGGAGTCGAAGTCCCATTTTGATTTTTTTGTTCTGCTTTAATAGCTTGGGCTTGTTTGTCATTTATTGCTACAATGTTTCGGACTTGCTTGTCTCCACAGTATGTAATTTCAAATGTATTAAAGCCATCATTCGAATAATAAATAGCGCCTAAGTCCGTCTGTATCCATCCTATATCATTAGAGTAAAACGCAAAATCTTGAACTATAAATGGTAAATCAACTTGCGTCCATGTACTCCCACCATCATTTGTATAATAGAATCCCTCTTTTGCAAGAGCAAATGCTTGAAATCTATTTAAATATTCAGCTTTTACGGGAATAAAATCTAGAAGTATAAATTCCCAATTTTGACCATTATCACCTGAGAATCCTTGATAGTAAAAATCAGCTTTTCTAGATATTCTAAAGAGCAAATTAGAATTTATATAGTGAAAAACGTCGGACCATGCATCAAATGAATCATCAATTTCAGCCCAACTCTTACCATAATCGTTCGAAATCAAATATTTTCCAGTGGCATTTGTAGACCAAGCATATCCATTTTCTCCTAATTCAAGAGTCCATGGATAATTTCTAGAATTTTCAGAACGACGCCATGTCTCACCACCATCTTCTGTATAAAAAATATTATCTCTTGGTATGGAATTGCTAACATTATAATAACTATTTGTCATGATGCCTTTTAGCTGGTCATAGAATTGTATATCGGTGATGACTCTAAGAGCAATTCCAGTATCAGGTTGTGGTAGTTCGAAATTAATCCAAGTTTGGCCTGCGTCTAAAGATTTATACATATTAAGCTGGTCGAATGCAAACTCTATATTTTCATCTAAGGATCTAGTTTTCATTTCGCTTATTTCAAAGCCGTATTCTTTTTCCCATGCATCATTAGTGCAAATGTTGGCTAATTTTCTTTGATATACAGTGTCCTCAGAACACTCATAAAATGCACCTGCTAAAATTTCATAACACCCTGGATTGCTATAGTTGTGGACTGGGGCGTACTCTTCAGAATAGTTGTTGTCACCAAAGTCCCATATCATTGAAGGGGTTGAGCATATTGATTCTACTAGAGGACTGACAGTAGATTCACTTGATATATTAACTTCAAAGTTGACTTCCGGTCTAAAGCAACTAATAGACTCACAATTATAGGTACCAGTGCTAGAATTTGCATCTGATTGATGAAGAGTAAAACCACCTATTTTTGTGCACATATACCTGCTTGAGACTTCTATATTAAAAATGGGATTAAAGCCAAATTTAACATCGCCAATTCCATATATCCAGCTTGTGTTTATGCATCCGCCGTGTAGAAAATATTGAGGGCGTGTTGTTCCATCTAACATTTGCGCTGTTGAAATGCTGTCTACCACAAAACTCTGGAATAGTCCGCTTTGAATAGTATCTCCAACATTGATAGAATAGTCGTATAAGAGAAAAGTTGTGCAATCATCTCTTACTAAATACACCTTTTCATCTTCGATAGTCATTTCAAAAAAATTCCTTGTGCCATTATTAGAACTCGTATTAGTATAATATGTAAATGTTGATGCCCCACATTTTGTACTTTCATCACAAAACCAAAAACTATTGTTGCCAACACTAAAACCACTATATATAGACCCAATGAATAATTCATCTTCAGTCATCAAATCATATAAACTTTGGCCGAAGCAAGGTGTATACAAAAATATCAAAAGGTAAAGTAGATTTTTCATGCGGCTAGTTTTTAGATAATAACAGCTTTCAATTTATCTATGATCTCATGAAATAAGTATAGATGCGAGCCAGTTACGAACTTATAGTTAAACAACGAAAACAATATACACATATAAAATGATTACCGGAAAATTTAACCTTTTTAATGTTATATATTTAAAAAAATGTAATTCCTAATGTTTCTCATTTATCCATATCAATCAATAATGAGACTTCCTATGATATTACTAGAACAATTGAATATCTACAGTAATTTTGTAGCTCGCTATTATTTTTAATTAGCATGAGACCTTTTACGGCTCTACTTATTATTCTTATACCTTTCTCTCTGTTTGCACAAGGAGAATACGGAACCTTTAAGCTTGTCAAATCAGATAGTATATATCCAATCTTGTATTGGAATACTAATTGTATCGGATGCCAAGATACAGTCATCGCCGTTGTTGATGGAAAAGAAACGATAAAGATTGTTGATGGAGAGCACTTAGAGCCTTATGAATCCAGTAGAGATACCACTCAGATTTATTTCACTCCTGAGTTTATAATTTCAATCATAAGAAAGAGTAAATTTATCAGACTGCAAAACTTAAGAGATTCTATTTCTAAGAACATTCGTTTTGAAAATGGAGAATATGTTGTCAAAAGAATTCTAAACAAGCACATAGAAGAATTTGATTACAAAAATTTTCAAATTGTAGAGGTAGACTTAGAATATGAAGGGCGTAGCTGTAAGATGATAGAATATGATTTAGTGCACAAAAAGAAACCCCTTCGCAGAGATAAAGCCACTGCAATCTTGACAAATGATATTTTATTTCCAACAAAGAAATTAATGGAGTATCCCTTTGATGAACATAGTCTTCCATTGTATGTGGAACGGATTTTTGGGCAATTCAAAATCACTAGAAGAGTAATTGAACTCGAAGCCTGTACTAGAGATGAACTTTTGCTGAAGATAGATAGTAGGATTTTGGATTTTTTGTATAAACCGTGATATAATCCTAACCTAAAATTGTTTTCAAAATAGAAATCGAACATTATCAAATAACGGTTGTTTGACATTAGCATGAATTTAGGATAGTAAGCCGCAATCTACGATGGCCCTTCATACCATAAAATGCTCCAACTGATGCTTTGTTTCTCTCCAATTCGGAAAATGCTTTTTCAATAAATTGTAAAATGATTTGCTATGATTTAAATAGGATAGATGACAGATTTCGTGCACAATGACATATTCGATACAGACCTTAGGCGCTTTTATTAATTCAAGATTTAGCGTTATCAGACCATTTACATTACAGGTGCCCCATCTGTTTTTCATCCACTTATATTGTAATGCAGGTTTTGTTTTGTTTCCTAATTTAGAGTTTGATATTCTAACTTTAAATAGGTCATGAAAGTGGATTTTCGCTTTTTCTTTATACCAATTGTTTAGTAATTTTTTAACCAGGGTTTTATTCTCGTAATCCATGCAATAAACATTGATGTAGCCCGCATAAAGTTTTACTGAGTTAGTATCTGATTTTATTATTTTTAGTCGATATTGCTTCCCTAAGTATAGATGCGTCTCACCAGAAATATACCTTCTTGGTGGTGTCAATGGATGAAAAGACAGAAAGAAATCTTGTTGTTTTAATATCCAATTGGCTTTGCTCTTGACTTTCTCTTTGATTTTTTCAGTTGCAGAATCAATAGGGGCATTTACTTCTACTCTTTTATCTGGGAAAACTTTGATTCCTAAGGTTTTTCTATCCGAGTACTCCAGATCAAACTTAATCAAAGAACTTCCATATTTTACCGACTCTTTCATTAACTGTATTTTAGTTTTGCAACCTTGAGACCTTCTTCTATCATTTCATCAATCTTTGACCAATCCGTATCTATATCAAACTTTTGGTGTAATTCATATAGTTTATCTCCCAATTGAATATTGATGGCCCCTATAATGTCATCATTGGAGACCCAATCAATGATTTTTTTGCCTTCTACGTAAACGTTGTTTTTGACAATTTCATCAATTGTCAAGCTAGTCTCAATATGGAACGGTGTTTTGAGTAATGATTCATCATTAAAGATGTCTTTGCTGAAATTATAGAATGCTAATGCAACTTCGTTATTAGCCAATTCTTTTGGAGCATTATCAGATCGTCCATTAAAGAACGAATCTTCATGTTCTTTTGCCTTTTTCAAAAATTCCGCTTCACTTATTCTTTTTTGATAATAGTCTGTTATCGTTTCTTTTATCAATTCCGCTAACTTCTTATAGTAAATCGGGTCTTCTTGCATCTTTACATTGATTGCCTTGATGGTTCGACTTGCGATATGATCTGCCTGTGCCGCGGTACCCGTTATTTTCTCTACCTCGGCTTCCCTCTCATCCTTGTCAAAAATATTGACCATCTCTGTAACTTTAAGGATGTCACCTTCGGTAGAGATATGTTTGTTGATAAGTTTCTGAATTTGAGGTTCAAATTCTCTATAAGACAGCTCGTCATTGTATCTTCTCTTTACATCAACACGAAGCTTCAAAAAGAACTTAGCATCTCTTTTATATGTGTTTATTTTTTCTTTGGTTGCATTATTGACAAACTGCACGGAGGATAAAGCCATCTTTAGTAATCGAGTAAAGACACTTAATTTTTCATAAAATTTATGCCTGACATCTTCCTGAGATAAGTGCTCTTGGTAAGCCGAAGCTTCAACAGTTCTATCCTTCAGTTCTTTAAACATTTCCCACACATCTGCATGTGCTTGGGGAAGCTTCTTTATCTCTTCAGCAATATTGGTAATACTTCCATTTAGGTCTCCATCATCGAAGTTGTTCAAGCCAGAATAAGTGCTTAATGCATCATCAAGACTTTCCAAATTGCCATAATAGTCTATGATATAGCCATAGTCTTTGCCTGGGTGGACTCGATTGACTCTAGCAATCGCTTGGAGTAAAGTATGCTCCTTAAGAGATCTGCAGAGATATAGAACTGTATTATTAGGGGCATCGAATCCAGTCAGTAACTTTGCCACAACAATGATGATCTCTGGATGCTCATCATCTTTGAATTGATTTATAGCGTTTTCCTCAAATCGCTGAAGATCTCCATACTTATCTATCATGGCATCAAAGTACTTGTCTTCTCTTTCTTTGTCTTGGTTCTCTTCATAATAGCCATCTTCATGGCCTTCTCTTTGATCTCCTCTTGTCACGATTACCGTAGTGCTCACTTTGAGATCTTTTCTAAATTTTCCTATTTCTTTTATGTAATGATAGTACTTTAGCGCTGCTTTTATGGTAGGAGCTACTAGCTGTGCTTTGGGTTTGTATCTATCTTGTTGGGTCTGAAAAAATCCTGTGTAGTGTTCACAGATATCCCATGCTCTAGCTTCTATGATTTGGTCTGCTTTGTTTATTTGATTTACGGTATTTATTTTTTGTTTGAGTTTAGCTTTTTTATATTCTTCCTGTCCATCCATCACTTTATCAAAGCCTCTATTAATTTGATCTTGGTTAAGCGTAATATGATTGTGCCTTCCTTCATACAACAAAGGGAGTACTGCACCATCTGCTACAGCATCTAGCACAGTGTATGGCAAGCCAATATATCCGCCAAATTTCTGAGCCGTACTTTTTTCTTGTTTCATGAGCGGAGTTCCAGTGAAAGCTATAAAGCAAGCATTAGGAAATACGCGTCTCATGCTGACATTAAATGTTCCATATTGTGTCCTGTGTCCTTCATCTATCAATACAAAAATATCAGCTGACTTTAATGGCTTCAGTTTTTTAACTGCTGCTTCAAATTTATTAATCACTGCAGTAATGATATCGTCGCTTGAGTCGGTAAGTTGCTCTATGAGATGTGATCCAGTTTTAGCTTGGACTACATCTTTCTTGCACTTTTTAAAGGTATCTGATATTTGCTTGTCTAAATCTTTCCGGTCTGTGACTAAGACGATTTTGGGATTAGAGATTTGTTTGTTATTAGCGAGCATCTGTGCCAACATGACCATGGTAATACTTTTTCCACTGCCCTGCGTATGCCAGATTACACCACCTTGTCGCTTACCTGTAATGTCTAAGTTCTGGACTCGATTTATGGTAGCATTTACTGCAAAGTATTGTTGGTATCTCGCTACCTTCTTTATCCCTTTATCATAGATGGTAAAATTTCTGATGATATCTAACAACCTCTTAGGCTCACACAATGAATACAGGAGTTTATCCTGATTGGTTACCTCTCTTTTTCCTTTCTCCACTTTATCGAAAAAGGGTTTAGCATAGCTGTACCCAAATTTCCTTTCTCCAAATATTTTCTTCTTTGTTGAACTATCTATTGGTGTATTCTTTATTTTTTGAAGCAGTTGACTATAGTCTGAAGCTGCTTGGCTACTTGGGAATTGTTCTTTCCACTTAGACCAAAATTCCTTGCTTGTATCTGTTGTCCCATATTTTCCATCATTGTCAGCAATAGCAATAAGCAGAGATGAGTACACATATAAAGCACGAATTCCATCCTTACTAAAATTGCGAATATGCTGCTCTACAGCTAATTCTGTAGGTGACTTTGTTCCTTTCAGTGCAGGGGACTTACATTCAATAATAACCATCGGGATGCCATTGATAAAAAGGACTACATCGGGACGATAGGTATCTACTCTTCCTGTTCTTGTTACGGAGAATTCCTCAGTCACATGAAAGATATTGTTATCCCAATTCTCCCAATCTATATATTGAAGGGTATGACTCTTCTTGTCGCCGTCTATGGTTTGTTCGAAAGACTTCCCTAAAGTCAATAAATCAAAGAGGGCTGCATTCGCATTGAGGAAGCCATCATGTAGAGGCAAATCCTTTAAGGCTATAATCGCAGAGGATATGTTGGCATCTGAATAGGCATATTCCTTTCCTTTCCTCTGAATCTTATTGATGAGCCCTAATTGCTTTTTGGTGACCTGCTCAAATAATACGGCGGATCGTTTGCCGCCTCTCATTTCTTCAGCTTCGGAGGGTGGGATATAGATATAGCCCATATTGACCAGCAGCTGAATAGCTGGTATTTGGGAGATGTGATCTTCTAAGAATGATGGCGTTTTACTCATAATTGATACAGTTTAAGCATAAATTATATATTTAAAATATTGGCTACATACGTTTTATCATAAATACTTTTCTTTTGCACTGCTATACATCCTGTATTAAAATAGCATGTATTTTTAATCCCATGCATCAGCATTTTATTTGAATTTTGAGGATTTAACATGTTTTTGTGAACCAGATTTAACAACATTTGCGTTATATTTGTACTAAGTCGACTTGGTAAAGACCGTTTGTCTTTATGAGGCCGCAACAAAGTCCTTGGTTTTTGAACCAGGGCATTTTTATTTTCTGACTATTCCATAAGGGTCTGATTTACTTGCTTTCTTCAATAATATCGGATCCAGTTTCTGAAACTGTTTTTCCATTCCGAATTTCTTCAGACTGCCTTTAGGATATTCTTTTCTATATTAAAGATGCGCTATTATATCAACAGTTTGTATAAAGTATGAATGGTGTGACGATCTAGCAAATGCATCTTCGATAATATTGTCCGCAGGAGCATTATACGCAGAGCCTGTAAAATGAGAAGGTGTCGGATTATATATTCTCATCTTCCGCATCAAATTCATCAACTTTATGCTATCGGTATCATCAGCTATCACTACGCCTAAGTCTTTAGCGTCTTTTTTTAAATAAATATCATATCTCTGCAATAGTCTTTGCCAAGCTAATTGGAATATGTCTGTGTTTGGATGTTTGCTGATATCGATACAAACATTAATCAATTTGGCTGTATCGAATATCTTTGGTATTTCAGAGCAATAGTCTCTTAATATATTTATCCGACCTGTTTTGTGGATAATCTTATATTCCTTCATTTGATTTACTCTGATAAGTTCAGATGCATGTATCTCAGTTCGCTGATTGAGGCCATAAGTATTCTTTATATGCTTTCGGAACTTCTTAAGGCAATCTAAAAAGGACATCCAATCCCCTTGATCTATCACAAGACCAGAAAGAATAAAATGAGGAGAACTATGAACATGGTCTCCAGGATCTCCACTTTCATCTACGTACATTAGTTGCATACAAAGGATTTAAAGTGAAAATAATTAAATTGAAATTGTGCCACCACTGGTTGCACAATTGTAGCATCTTGTATTTGTGCCACAGCTGGTGGCACAATTAGACTTTCTGCACTTTCAATAGCCTTTACCTCCTTAGACTCTAATTGTGCAGCCGGTGGTTGCACAATTGTATCGATAGGCCATTCCGTAGCGAAACGCATCATATACTGTAGGTTTCTTTTGCTCAAACCCTTCATGCTAGGGAAGCTTGTCTTCAGGTCCTTGGCTAACTGATCTACAACCTTCGCGCCCCAGCCTTGGCGATCTCTTTCTTGATTCAGAGAATGGCCTATAGTCCAAAAGGTGAACAATAACTCACTATTGACATACCTAGCTACTTGATGCTGCGAGGAAAGAATGCGAGCCTTGACGGACTCCAATAGAGCGACATAGTTTTTCTCATCAAAAATCATCGGCGCATCCTTACTCATACCTTCACTCTTTTTTGTCCAGTGAGTAATTGCTGCATTAAGCCTTTTTTTTGTTCTTGTAGTTGATCCAGATAATTTTGTGTTTGATTTATCTCAATGTCTGATTGGGTAAAGACTTGGGCGATAGCTATTTGCTCTTTAAAATCAGGAATACCTATTTCTATTTTTTCTAATCCGCTTTTATAAATATGTAATACAGATTGACCTTGGCCAAACTTTCTTCTTTTTCTAATAAAATCATTTGTATCAAATAAATACCCTAAGAATAGAGCACTATGACTTGCTTGGCGTAAAATGATAATATCGCCTCCAGCATAAGTTTCATCTTTTGAGATAAATGCAGCGGATTTCCCAATCTCATTTAAGGTCTCTCCTGAGCAGGCAAATAAAATGTCACCAAATTCTAACCGAGTACTCAATTTGGCACTTTCTTCATTTATGAAAGAGTGACAAGAATTTACTACCGAATGATGTTTTGTGTATAATTCTCCATATCGTATACAAGGAATTCCATTATCAACCAATTCTTTTTTGGGGATACCTTTACCCTTTAAGAACTCACCAATTTTCGAAAGCTTAACCTCTTCCCACTCCCCACTAAACCCAGGCAGGCGCTTCTTTCCAGTCAGCAATTGCTGCATCAGTCCTTTTTTGCGCAGCTTTAGGTTTTCGATGAGGGCTTGGGTAGTTTCAATGGCAGAGTCCCAGGTGGAGAGGATGTCGGCGATTTTTTTTTGTTCGGGGAGCGGAGGGAGAGGGATAATTAAATTCTTCAGACTGCTTGAATAAATATGAACTACGGAATGACCTTGTCCAAACTTGTATGTTTGCCTTTGAGCCCATGTAGCGTTCAACAAAAATCCCATAAACTTTGGATCTTCCTTGTGTTCGCGCAAAATTATAATATCTCCTCCAGCATAGGCTTCAGTGTCAGTAGTGAATGCTACGCATTTTCCAATATCCTCATTTGTTTCTCCGGATCCTGCAAAAAGCAAATCCCCTTGTATTAATTTTCTACTATTTAAAGACGAGTCTTTGTTAATAAATGATGTAAATTTTTTTATATAAAAATCGTGTTTAGTATAAATCTCACCATATCTTATTGCGGGAATTCCTCTCTCAATTACTTCCGACTTTGGGATACCTTTTCCTTTGGAAAAAACACCTAAGCTGTCTAAAGATTTTATGCTCCAATGGTCAGGAATCCACCCTAGCTGAGTTTTTTTATAACCAGATTTTGTTTCAGTAGCTGCTCCCATATTAAAATCCCAATTCTTTTAAATAATCCGCCATCTGATTTTCTACAATAGCCAATTCCTTTTTCAAATGTGCAATTTCTTTTTGCGTGGCTGCTATATCCACGGGTTCTTCTTCTTCAAAAGTGTCTACATAGCGAGGGATGTTGAGATTAAAGTCATTCTCAATGATCTCTTCCTTTTTGGCAACGTAGCTGTACTTGTCTTTTGTCTTCCAAGCTTTGAGAGTGTCAAATATCTTAGCGATATTTTCTTCAGAAAGTTTGTTTTGGTTTTTGCCACTTTCGTATTCGTTGCTCGCATCTATGAAGAGTACTTCATCGCTTGACTTGTTTTTATCAAAGAGGAGTATGGTGGCAGGAATACCTGTGCCGAAGAAGAGATTAGAAGGAAGGCCAATCACTGCTTTGAGTAGATTTTCTTCTATGAGTTGTTTTCTGATTTTGCCTTCGCTGCTTCCGCGAAAGAGTACGCCGTGTGGCAAGACGACACCTGCGCGTCCGTGCTCGTTTAGCGTCTCTATCATGTGTGTGATAAATGCATAGTCCCCTTTACTCTTAGGAGGTACTCCTCTGTGGAATCGGTTGTATCTATCTGCGCTAGCTTCTTCTGCTCCCCACTTATCGAGGGAGAAAGGAGGATTAGCTACCACGACATCAAACTTCATTAGATTATCTTCTTCTTTGAGTTGGGGATTGTTGATGGTGTCTCCCCATTCTATACGGGCATTGTCCATCTCGTGTAGGAACATATTCATACGGGCGAGTGCCCAAGTGCTGCCATTTACTTCTTGACCATAGAGCGAAACATTTTTGCTTCCTACTTCTTTAGCAGCCTTTAGGAGTAATGAACCAGAGCCGCAAGTAGGGTCACATATTCTTTCGCCGTCTTTGGGTTCTACTACTTTGGCGAGTAGGGTAGATACTTCTGATGGGGTATAGAATTCTCCAGCCTTTTTTCCTGCATCAGAAGCGAACTTGCCTATCAGATATTCATAGGCATCACCGATGATGTCATTGCCTTCTAGATTTGAAGGGCGCAAGTCCAATACTTCAAAGTCAGACAATAAATTTTTTAGTCGTCTATTACGATCTTTGGTAGGACCTAAGTTAGGCTCTGAATTGAAATCTATGTTTCTGAATACCCCTTCGAGTTTAGAGCGATTCGCTTCTTCTATATCTTCCAAAGCAATATTGATGAGTTCTCCCAGATTGGATTCATTTCGCTTTTCATAGAGAAAGTCAAAAGTACTTTGATCAGGCACTTTGAATCTCTCGTGCTTCATGGCTCTGTCTATGCGCACTTCATCTCCTTTATACTTAGTTGTGTATTCTTCTTTCTTTTCTTTGAGTACATCAGAGATATACTTGACAAAGAGCATGGTGAGAATGTAGTCTTTGTACTGGGTAGCATCGATGGTTCCTCGGAAAGTATCACAAGCTTTCCAGACTTGGTTGTTGATTGTGTCTTGTGTAAGTTTCATTATTTGTAATTACTCAGGTTTAATTATTGTGTTTTGGCAATACGGGTATTGTAAATTCTTTTCTTCTCTCTTTCGCTGCCCTCTCTTTCTTTTCTCACTCTTTCTTTGGCATTGCCCCAAAGAAACAAAGCCCGCCTGGATGACCAGTCGGACAGGGTCTAGGACAGTCGCAAGGTCACGTTCTTATTTTGAACACCTGTTTGAGTTTAGCCATATTTTCTATTTTAGCTACTCAAGCTTGATATTGGCTGCTTTCCTAATTTCCTCCACGTACAAGACAAAGTTTTAGACTTAGCTTTCATGCCTAACATCTTACTTGCTCTTGAAGTCTTAATTCTAGGTCGTCATTAAAACCGCTGACGCCAATATCTCTTGGGGTGACTGTCCTCCTTGTCCGTTTAAAAATTATTCTAGTTATAGATTAGATTGATAATTTCGATTTAGGAATTGGTGTTTATTTATCATTCCAAAAGTAGTATATTTCCATACATAATAATAACATGGAAGTAGACTTGGCCAATTGCAATTTATTAAAGAGAAGGGCGACGCCCTCCTCTTTGGTTTTTAAATTATCCAGCAGGTGGGAAACTGTCGTTTCCATGAGAATCTTTTCTTTGAATTTTGCCATCCTTTCCGTGGATCACTAATTCTGATTTCTCTTTTCTTGAAAGATCTCTGCTGTAATCTTCGCATTCTTTCTTTGTGTCAAAATGCTTTGAAGCTCTTTCGGCTCCACCTTTTTTAGAGTCCCATCCTCCATCAGGATTTGGGACTACATGCCTTGTGTCTGACATTTTTTGAATTTTAAATTGTAAATAAATATAGTCTTAAGCTAAAAGGCATATATTTGAGTCCAACGTCATTGTAATTCTCAGTTTGGTGACAAGCCGCTGAATAATCACGATGCCTTTAATTAAAGTCTTATTAGTGACCAGCTAGTAAGACTTTTTTATTTTGTCTATTGTGTATTTTCAGTTAATAAATTAAGTAATCCGTTTTTGATATTGATTCGCCTTTGTAGTATTTTCCGTTCTAGGCGAATCTGTTCGTTTAATAGTTTGTGAATTGCCACTGCCTTCTTTTGTTCCTGCATTGCAGGAACGGCAATATCAATTCGCAGTAGTTCATTTTTGGGAATCGCAGGAATCGTTGCGCCTAGTCCTATGTTTTTGAGTACATGCTGTATTCGTGGCGAATTGATAGACATAGTAAAGTAGTCTGGGTCAATCACATCCATATCCAATTTGATCACATAGAACAAAGAGGATGCAATGCAGTCTCCATATTCTGAGGTGTATTTCCAAGCAAAATTTCTAAATCCTTTCGCTGCGAGAATTACATCGTTTTCTTCTAGTTTATGCTTATGATCCTTATCATAAATATGGACAAAACTATTGTTGAATAAGGTTAATTGAAAATCCTCGTCAAATTGATTGCCTTTAAGATATTTGACTTCGCCTTCTGACTCAGTCTTCTTGTGGGGGCCGTAATTTACTTTCTTTATCGTATTTCTTATTCGCATTCTAAATTAGTAGATGTACTGATACATAGGCAAAGATAGGGTGAGTTTATTTATAAAGGCGCAAAAATTACTTAGTAATAATATTCTAATCAGCAGTAAAATATTGATATATAGTGATTTATATATGCTGTTTTGAAATACGTATTTGAGTTTTTTTTTAATTTTCATCTTTTTAGGTAGAGTTTTTTTTACCTAAATCCTAATACCTAACTCCTATAACCTCCTTTTTAAAACCGGACAAGTGATGTGCAAGGGTAGCCCGACAAAGGAGGGCTAGACTCGAGGGACGAGAGGCCGAGCTGACTAGCGAGCCCTGGAACGTAACGACCTCGTCTTTTTCAGACGAGGATGGCCCCAAACATCCTAAAATACCCAATTACACCCTATAATATATCTTCATGAAATAAAAACACCAAAAATACTATGTCAATACATATAAAATGCCTAATTTAATAGCAACAACTTGTAATCCTTCCGAATATAGTATGTCTTTATAGAGTTAATATTTTATAACCAACTAAAAATGATCGATTTATGAGTTACAAAACCAAAGACATTCGTAATGTCATTCTCCTGGGCCATTCGGGTTGTGGGAAAACGACCTTCGCTGAAACCATGTTGTTTGAGTCTAAAGCAACGAGTAGGCGCGGGTCGATAGAAGAAAAAAATACGATATCTGATTTTACCAACATCGAAATGGAAAGAGGGAATTCGATTTTCTCCACCTTAATGAATGTGAAATGGAAGGACTCTAAAATCAATATTATCGATACTCCAGGATTTGATGACTTCGTAGGAGAGATTATATCTAGCCTCAAAGTAGCAGACACCGGCGTGATGCTTCTCAATGCAAAAAGTGGTGTGGAAGTGGGCTCGGAAATCATCTGGGAACATATCCAAAAATACCAGACACCCGCTATCATCGTCATCAATAAAATAGACACTCCAAAATCAGACTACGATACTACGCTAGAGCAAGCCCAAAGTAGATTCGGAAATAAGGTTCTCCCTGTACAATACCCATTAAATCAAGGCGATGGTTTTGATACCATTGTCGATGCCCTTCGTATGACTATGTACGTTTTCCCAACGGATGGGGGCAAACCTCAAAAAGTAGACATCCCAGAATCCGAAATGCATCGTGCCCAAGAAATGCATAATGCACTCGTAGAGGCTGCTGCTGAAAATGACGAAACTTTAATGGAGAAGTTTTTTGATGCGGGTTCTTTGAACGAAGAAGAGCTAACTTCTGGCCTAAGAATAGCGCTTGCAAAGCAGGAGATTTTCCCCGTATTTTGTTGCTCAGCTACCCACAATAAGGGTAGTGGGCGCATTATGGGATTTATCAATGACATCTG
>CAYOBX010000106.1:0-9177 GCA_964402245.1 uncultured Saprospiraceae bacterium
ATTCATCATTTTTCATTCATCATTAAAATCTTACTATTTACCATTGTAAATAAACGTGTACCCAAATATGAACCGATAATATTAGCAATTATATCTAAAATTTCAAAATATCTATTTGGATAAAAAGAAAATTGCACTATTTCTAATAAAATCCCTAATGTGGTGCTTAGTAAAAAACTCCACCATGTTCTTTGCTTTCGAGTTTTAAATATAGACTGTTTTTCGAAAGTCCAATATAGCAAAATAGTGTGTACTAAATAAAAAAATAAATGCCCTAACTTATCTATTCCTACAATATCATCCCAAGTAAATGGTATTTGAACACCTGGTCCAGTAGATAATTTGAGTATTATAAGCGTCCAAATTAGTATTGGAAGGTAAGTTAAATATACTCTTTTGGTGCTATTCAATTATATAGATGTTAAGTATTACTTTTTTGGTGTGTTAATTAACTCACTAAATTTTGATAAGCAGCCGCATCCATCAAAGTATTTAATATTTCAGGATCATTTACTTTTACTTTTATAATCCAACCATCCCCATAGGGGTCAGAGTTGATTAAGGTTGGATCATCCCCATCATTCTCATCTAGTTTAGGGTTAAATTCCAATATCTCTCCTTTTACAGGCATAAATAAGTCAGAAGTGGTCTTAACCGCTTCAACAGTTCCAAATACCTCCTCTGCATCAATCGTATCTCCTACTGTTTCTACCTCTACATAGACCAATTCGCCCAATTCGCTTTGTGCAAAATCAGTAATTCCTACATAAATTATGTTATCTCCTTCTACTCGAACCCATTCATGGTCTTTCGTATACTTTAATTCTGCTGGAAATTTCATATTATTATTTTTGATTAAGGCTCAAAAGTAATAGATTTTTTATTCTTTCCACTATTTTTTATTACACTTGTGAATTACTAAATGCAATCAAGTACGATTCATATGAATAATCTACTAATACCTGCTCTTTTTGGCCTATTTCTATTTTTAGTAGCGTGTGAATCTTCAGCACCTTCTACCCTCACCCAAAAAGGAGGGAAAGCTACCGCTCCAACTTCTACTATCAATATAGATTCTACTCCAGAACCATTAGCTAACATCCAACAAGAGTTAGATCAATTTGAGACTAAAAAGGGGAATAAAAATCGAACTATTTGGCAGCGACCAAAAGTGATTATTCAACAATTAGGAGATTTATCCGATAAGGTAGTCGCTGATATTGGTGCTGGGCCTTATGGTTATTTTTCTCTTCAGATAGCACAGAATGCTAAAAAAGTTATTGCCATTGATATTGATAAAGCATCGCTTGACTTTATTGATAGTATGCGCCTAGAAATTCTTTCTCCAGATAAACAGCAAGCTATTGAAACCAGATTATCTAAGGCGGACGATCCTAATTTAAAAAGCCAAGAGGTAGATGTCATTATTTTAATGAATATCTATGCCTATCTTCCTGATCATCTAGCTTATTTGAAGAAGTTAAAAAGAGGAATGAAACTTAATAGTAAAATACTAATCATAGATTTTAAAATGCGTCATTTGCCTCTTGGGCCACCTCAAGAAGAGAAAATACCGCTTTATTTAGTGGAAAGAGAATTAGTACAAGCTGGTTTTAAACTTGAATTAGTCGATGATCGAACTTTAGACTATCAGTATATGCTTATTGCTACGAAAGAGGGGTAAGCATCTCAATGAGTAAATGGCTGAATGATGAAATGAGTAAATGTAGGCATCCTGTTTTTAGAAAGAGCAGTTTTCCTCAGACAAGCAGTAGCTTTTATATTTTTTTATTGGGAGCAAATTGGTTTTATTTTTTTATACAAAACAAAACCAATTTGCTCCCACTAAACTATATCTAACAAAAAAGCCGCTAAGCATCAAGATGCTTAGCGGCTTTTTTGTTAAGTGATTTTACCAAGTCTACAAATCTGATTCAAAAGCGGAAAAATCAAATAATAAAGAAAATCTTAGCGTATTATCTAATGGGTTTCTTTGATTGGTTGTTGGTACCAAATAAGAAATATTCAAACCAAATACATTATACTTTAAACCAAGACCTACTGTAAAATATTTACGATTCCCTTTTGTAGAGTGTTCGTGGAAATAACCAGCTCTAACAGCAAACTGCTTATCATACCAATACTCAATTCCAACAGAATACATTAGTTCTCTTAATTCTTCAGAGAAGCCCCCTGGCGCATCACCAAATGAATTTAAGATGCCAGAGAAAGTAGATACTTGCCTAAAATCAGAAACACCATCGCCGTCTATATCTTCTTGAGATGGATCAGGAGTAGGAGCCAATAATTTATTAATATCTAATGCTACTGTAAATCTATTATATTCATCAAAATCTAAATCCCACGCTGCACCTATACCTAAGTTGGCTGGAATGAAGTCCTTATTAATAGAGTTCGTATAAGTAATTTTTGATCCGATATTGGAAACCGCACCGCCGATTGTCAAATTAGAAGTACCGTTATTCATTTCCACTTCTGTGGTATAAGTAAAGGATACGTCCGCTGCGCCAGCTATACCAGCAGTAATCTCTTCGCCACCTACTTCTTGTCCTGCTGCGAGGTTAGAATAAATAAATTTAGCACCTAATCCAACTGCTAATTTATCAGATAATTTTCTAGAATACGCACCATTAATTTCAAATTCGTTGGGTCTACCATTTCCTAAGGGCATCCCATTTTCATCTGTAAATGCAATATCCCCTAAAGAGAAATAACGTAAACCAAAACCTACTGCTTCCAAATCTTCATCTCCTAATTTAAAGAAACCAGATAAGTAAGCTAAGTAAACATCATTGACATTTAAGGCTCTTAACCAAGGTGTATAAGTCACTGCAATTCCTCCATTATCTTCTGCAAAGGCTAATTTAGATGCATTAAAGTGTAAGGCATTTGCATCAGCAGATACTGCTATTCCTGCATCTCCCATTGCTGCAGAACGTGCATCTGGCGCAATTCTTAAAAAAGGTACTGCGGTAATAATGGTATTGACACAAGGTTCTCCTAATGCGGTAACAAAATTTCCACTGCCCGGTGGATCTTCAAAACATTGAGCTTGGGCTTGTTGGGTAAGACCAAGAATCAAACAGAAAGTAAAGAGGGGAATTGATAACTTTTTCATTGCATTGCTGCTTAATGGACTTAAAAAGTCGCAAAGGTAAGCATTTGTTTCGTCGAAATAGCTCATGTTAAATGATTGTTGTTGCTCTTTTTTTATAATTCTGAACGTGTTTTCTTAAAGATGAATAGAAACCAGTCATCCACATTATAAAACGATCAGATTGCCGATGTAAGATCTATATATATAGACATATTATAAGATCTCAAGTTGTTATGAATACAACTTAAAAACTTTAATTTTAAAAAAATATTGTTACTGTTAAAAAAAACTTAAGATAAAGGATAAGGTATTGATCGAAATGTAGGAAAATAGACTGTTTTGGAAGATTGTTTGATTGCATTGATTGTGAGATTGTGTGCAGGATGTACACACAATCTTACAATCTAACAATCAGAATTTATATGACTAGTTTGTCACACTCATTCTATTTCAATATAACTAATTTTTCAAAATCACTATCTGTTGTTTTCCTATTAGTACTAGTCGATAAGACACTCACTTTGTATACGTAGACTCCTCTAGCTAATTGTCCACCAAAGTCATCTCGACCATCCCAACCAATTCCCGTTACTCGATTACCTTCAGAAAGGACTTGGGTATCAATAGTTTTAACTAATCGACCAGAGACAGTAAAGATACGTACCTGAACATCTATTAGTTGCCCTGATCCGAGATTATGTAGAAACTGAAACTCTGTATTAGTTGTAAAAGGATTAGGATAGTTTAATACCCGTTCTAATGTGGCCTCTACAGAATTATCTACTATAAATTCTGTAAATCCTTCTGAGGAGTTATTAAATACATCCCAAGCCTTTACTTTCACTTGATGCGTTCCAACAGGTATATCTTTTAATGGATACCGTACAATTCCTTTAGTATAATCATCTAAACGGGATTCATAAAAATCGTTTAGTAGCAAAGTATTCTTTGTATCATTATCTAATAAGCCTGTAAGATCATGTCCAATACTAGTACCTGCCACATTTATGCCATTTTCATCAGATAGCAAAACTAACAATGTAGGGTCGGGGTCTGTAGTACCTCCAAAAACAAATGTAGAGTCATTCATGAATACTTCTACTAGAGGTCCTTGGGTATCATTAACTGCATTAACATCTGTGCCCCCAACCATAATACGTTCATAAGAACCACTCGCATCTTCTTGCCCATTTTCTGCATAGTAACTGATCTTACCTGGGCCATATTCATAATTGATGTCCTTTGGAACCACGAAAGTAAATTGAAACCGACCGTTCTGAACACTAGCAGTACCTTTAAACAATACATTTTTTTGAAGATCAAAAGGCAAAATTCGACTACTAGCATCTTGCCCCAAATTGGATACTTCTATCTTTTTATCAAAAATAGTTGGAAATATTTTACCATTAAAAGAAGTTAAGACACTACCATCAGGGGCAGCTACAAATCCTTCAATCGTTATCCTTTGTAGAGCTTGGATGGTATCTATTTGGCCTGCAAGAATGGTCTTATTATTAATTTTTTCCGTGACCACTTCATATTTTGGCAAAGCTAATTGCATAGAAGGATCTCCTATCAAGGTGAATTTTCTAGCATTAATACTAGTTGTATCCGCTGAATTACTATTCTTTCCTAAGCGCATCAGTTCTCCAATTGGAGGGTTCACCCCATCTATTTTTTCATAGATATGATCAAACACAGCCTTAGTCAATCGCTCATTGGAAGAAGAATAAACTGCTCGAACAGTCGTAAATAAACCAATACCTCCACCTCTAGGATTCAACAAGACTTCCTCCCCTGCTGTTACAAAATTAGCGTCGTCATATCCTGTAAAAGAACAAGTAGCTGTTACGAATAAAGGGAGTTTGTTAAAGTTAGTCCAGCTTAATACATCATTTATCTGTAACACTCTTTCTTGCGACCACCCTGTAGATCCTCCATGTCCTAAATAATTTAAAACCAAAGCCCCTTTAAAAATATCATTATTGATCGCCTCTTTAGCCGTCGGATACCGCTGACCACCAGGGGTAGTGATTTGTTGATAGGCATCAAGAAATATTTTATTGACATTTAAAATATCATATATAGTATCTACCTTAGTAGCAATCTGATTAGCCTGTCGTTGATGCAAACCACTATCTTCATCATCTGCTACAAACACTTGACGTAAACGCCAATCTCCTAAAGTACTAGGATTCGTATCATAATTAATTAATTTATTAATAACAATATTAGCTTCTTCCTTAGATTTTGCGGGGATACGCCCTACCGCTATATCCAATGCACCTCTTAATCTAATACCTTCATTATCACTTAATAAGCCATAGTAATCATCTGAAGGAAAGCCTTCAATTGGATGCAAGGATTCTGCCGTTTCATAAACAGGAATAAATCCGGATGGATTTTCTAAGTTCTTTATATTTTTAAAATCAAATGATCCATCACCTAATAATAATAAATAGTTGAATTGATTACTTCTATCATGAATCATTTTCGCAAAATCTCTGATAGCAGTAGGGTCTAACTTTCCAGAAGAAAATTCATTGAATATATGGTCTAACAATACTGTTTTAACCTCATATCCATTATGAGTAGTTCTATGACTAGCTAATCTCTGAGCTTCTTGTTCAAAAGCTAAAGGATATATGATAATTAAATCAGCTTCGTCTATAGAATGAATATTTTGATTATCAATTAAACCCCTGGAGGTTGGGCTTGGGAAAAAGTCATTCGTGGAAAAACTAATAAACTCCTTTAATTCACTAGTAGTAGCACCAAATCGTATAGTTCCATTATCTATTTCGACTATTTGATTAGCTGGTTGAGTTGGATTGCTTATATCCCATACTTGAGTGTTACTATTGGCATTTGCGATTTGAAAGGTGCTATTGGGAAAAGCCGTTGTTTGATGATCTCTAAATATCATCTGCTCTCCTGTTGCCATTAATTGCCGTCTAGCATTGATTTGAATATAATCTAACCAACCTTTACTACTAGCGGTAGCTGGATACTCTACCGCCACCGATAGATTATCGTTATTAGGAGTGAAAAATTCAGAGATCACGCCAACTTGAGCGTATCTATCCTCAATATCCCCTGTATGGGATAGACGTAAATTTTCTCTAAAAGTCTGCCCTCCTACCTTTACGTTATAACTAGTAGCACTATTACTTCTACCCGCAAATGCTACTTTAATATGAGCAGGTTCTTCAGATACAATATTTGGAAAGGAAAAATCGTCGTAGTTTTTTTCTCGAATGGTTTCAAATAAATCCCCATACCAATCTTTACCTGTGCCTTGAGCAGAAGCAAAGTCGTCTAATAAGTTAATTAAATCTTCTTCTAATCGAATATAGTCATCAAAGGTGGTAGAGGTATAAGCAGTAGAGGCAATAGAATTTTGGTCTTTGATCCGTAATCCATTCGATCCACCTATTTTCAAAAAATAATAATTGTTATCATCATAGGTATTGGTGATCCTATTAAATATATTTTGATCTTTCTGAAACTCCCAATGATGTGGTCCTTCTCCATAAAATAAAAGATAATCATCTGGGTCAAAACGACCATCGGCTTCTCCAACGATCAATATGGCGTTTTCTTCTAGATCATCCTTTCGATCGCTTGCTATAGGTTCAGGCAAGACTCCTCCCCCATTTCCATACAATTGAATGGTCCTTGGATCGATATTATCTATATCAATATTTAATTCATCTTTTAAAAAAGAATAGCTAATTCGATGAATTCCATTTTCAGAAACAGCCAACTTGTAAATAGCTCCATCTCTTAGAATCGAGTTAAAGGCATGCTCTGGTCCTCGAGATCTAGAAATAGATGCATTTTTAGGTAGCCATTGGATGTCTAATTGAACCGAAATTAAGCGTTTATATTGATTGCCATTCTTAATAACAGGCGTAAAAAAGATTTTTCCAAAAAATTGATTTCGTTCTTGCTCTATAGTCGTTTGAATATCTAAAGATGTTCCTATCCCTTCCACGCTCAAATTAGCTACCTCAAAAGGTTCATATTCTGCATGGACTACACTAACGGACAACTCTCCATCTCCCTTTACTTTAAACCGTTCCATCAAAACAGGAAACTCTGGCTGACGAGCATTAAATAATGCTCCATCAAATGACCAAATCAGGCGTTCTTGTTGCCCAGTAGGATTGTGCCTAATAGCGGCTTCTGCCCAGTTTAGTTTTTTTGAAATAACTAAAGGAGCTTGTGCAAAAAGGGAGGCACTAAAAAATAAAAAACAAAGAAGTATAGATCTTTTCATGAGCAAGCAAAAGAATGTAGAATATTTACGGATGAAGTATATACTCCTCATGGTGTAAAATGGTTAAATTGTTTGATGGTTTGTACGAGGTTGACAATCAAACAGTCAGGCCATCAAACCATCTTTCCCAAAATCACTTTTTTATCCCGTTTGGAGTATATTTAAACGCTTTAACAAAGATACGAATTGTAAAAAATATCTACGGTTAGTAATAGTGTCTCTTTTATGACAGGAAGTCGGATGCACGTAGCTCAAGTTTCCAGCTTGAGAATAATACTCAAGCTAGAAGCTTGAGTTACGGAACACCAGACTATTTAAATGCAACGAATTTATGTAATATTGCATACATTTCTAAATTTAGCAATAGAAGCTTTCAATAAAAAGCGAGATCTTTTTCGTTCAATAATATTAAGAGTACTCAGTATACAACTTTGTTAAGTTCTCAATGGTGACCAGTCACTAATCACCATTGAGAATTCACCAATTTTGTTACTAAAAATCAAAGTGATGCTAAGAATACTACTTATTTGCTTCCTGTTTATTAGCTTTTGGCAAATAGATTTAAAAGCCCAAGATCCAGTATTTTCTCAATTCTATGCAGCACCACTTCAATTAAACCCAGCATTTGCAGGAAATACCTATGCTCCATTTGTTACCCTTAACTATCGAAGTCAATGGTCAGGTTTTACAGATTTTAGCACCTATAATACCTATGCTGCTTCTTTTAGCCAATTTATAGAAGGCATGAATAGTGGGATTGGTTTGATGGTTCAGGCAGATGATGCTGGTAATGGTATCTATCAAACAACAAGGGTAAGTGGGTTTTATAGTTATAAAATAGAAATAAGTAAGGACTTAAATCTGAAATTTGGGATAGAAGGAACGCTAGTACAAAATAGATTAGACTGGAATCAGTTAGTATTTGGGGATCAGATAGATGTAACAGGTGCTGTTGATGCCACTTCTGCTGAACAACAACCAGAAACACTCAGTGTCAATTATGGAGATATTTCGACTGGATTACTAATTTACAATCCGTTTTTCTATGGAGGTATAGCCATTAAACATATAAATCGACCTGATGAAAGCATATTGGGAATTAATAACAACACTAGTAGTGGATTACCCACTCGGTTTACTATTCATGGAGGAACACAAATTGATTTGGGCGGCAATAAACGAGGTCGAAGTACGTTTATATCACCGAACCTAATGTATGTCAAACAAGGAGATTTTTCTCAAGTGAATGCAGGTGCTTATTTGGGCTTTGGTTCATTTTTTGCAGGAGGATGGTTCAGATACAGTTCCTCCAACCCTGACGCAGCTATCGGGCTCGTCGGATTTCAAAAAGATACATTCAAGTTTGGGTATAGTTATGATTTTACCGTTTCTGGTTTAATTGGCAATTCGGGTGGTACCCATGAATTCTCCATGGTGCTAAATTTCGATGCCAACAGATCTAGAAAAGTAGATTATAATGATTGTTTTGAATTATTTCGATAGTTGAGACAACAAACTTCAAAAAAACGTACTAAAAGCAGTAGTTTTGTCGTTCGTTTTTGACAGATATTTTTCAAAGGGAGCATGTGATCTTTTATACTAGCATTTTATCCCTACATTTGCAACTATCTGAAAGAATAGAGAAGCGAGAACAGAGAATAGAGATAAATTTCGTTTAAAATGATCCAATTAGGTTATTTACAAACAAGTCTTATCTCTATGCTCTCATCTCTACTCTCTGCTCTGACTTACAGTTAAATAAATACATTAATAATCA
>CAYOBX010000106.1:9277-14452 GCA_964402245.1 uncultured Saprospiraceae bacterium
CTCTCATCTCTACTCTCTGCTCTGACTTACAGTTAAATAAATACATTAATAATCATATTATGAATAGGCTGCTTCAATTGAGCTTTGCGCTTTTTGTCGGAATGGCATTAATTAGTTCTTGTGGAAAGAAAGAAAAATCTTCCACTACCGGTTGGAATTATAATGACCAGAAATGGGGAGGATTTGAGAAATTAGATTATGAAGGACAAGTAACAGGTCCAAACTTAGTTTTAATCCAAGGGGGTACCTTCCCAATGGGTACTACAGAACAAGATGTTACTTTTGAATGGAATAATGTTCCTAGAAGAGTTACGGTTAATTCTTTTTATATGGATGAAACCGAAGTAAGAAACATTGACTATAGAGAATATTTATATTGGCTAGATAGAGTATATGGCGAGTCTTATCCAGAAGTCTCTGTTCAAGCTTCTCCAGATGAATTAGTATGGCGAGATGAACTATCTTATAATGAGCCATTGGTAGAGAATTATTTCCGTCATCCATCTTATGATGAATATCCAGTAGTAGGAGTCAGTTGGACACAAGCTAATGAATATGCTTATTGGAGAACGAATCGGGTAAACGAGATGATTTTGATTGAAAAAGGTATTTTAAATCAAAATTCAGAGCAGCAAGATGAGGACAATTTCGATACAGGTTCGTATTTAGCGGGTCAGTATGAAGGAGATGTTCGAAAAAATAAAAAAGATTTAAGAACAGGCGAAGAGCGTGCCGTTAGATACGAAGATGGTATTGTCCTTCCTTCCTACCGTTTGCCAACAGAGGCAGAATGGGAATATGCAGCGCTTGCACTACAAGGAAATTTGGCATCTGAAAAAGATGAACGTATCACTGATAGAAGAATTTATCCTTGGGATGGCAGTTCTGTTAGGTATCAAAAACGGAATAAATACCAAGGAGAAATCTTAGCGAACTTCAAAAGAAGTGGTGGTGATTACATGGGTATGGCTGGTAATTTAAATGATGAGGCAGCAGCACCTGCACCTGTTGGCACTTATATACCTAACGATTTTGGTCTATACAATATGGCTGGTAATGTGAGCGAGTGGTGTTTGGATATCTATCGGCCTATGACTTCTTTAGATCTTAGAGATTCGGATAACCATGACTTAAATCCTTTTAGAGGTAATGATTTTAAAGTTTTAGAATTAGATGAGGATGGTGCATCTGTTCCAAAAGATAGTTTAGGTCGTTTAAAATATCGTAATCAAACAGATGACGAGGTTACCAGTAGAGACAACTATAAAAAAGGGAAAATGTACGATTATTTAGATGGTGATAAAGAATCAGAAGTTACTTATAACTATGGTAAAACTACCTTAATAAGTGATAAAGCTAGAGTTATCAAAGGTGGTTCTTGGGCTGATAGAGCTTATTGGTTAGCACCAGGTGCAAGAAGATATAAGGAAGAAGATAAATCTTCTAGAACAATCGGTTTCCGTTGTGCTATGATCCGAAATGGTGGTCCAACTGGTAATGAAGATAATGCTGGAAAGCAATTCAAAACTAAAAAGAAAAAGCAAAAGAGACGTTTTAAGTAACGACGAAATAATAAATAGTTAGAACGGATATTAAAAAAGAAAAGCCCCAATAGAATATGATTCTATTGGGGCTTTCTAATAAAATACAAGAGTCAATTATTTCACTCTTTATCAATTCTTAATTCTTGAACTAATTGTTTATTCCCTTTAATTTCAAGAAATACATATACTCTAAAAGTTTGATCTACCGTAACCAAGTTACCGATACAATACATCACATTTTTTCCTTTAGATGTTCCTTTATGGACATGCTCAAAAGACAGTATTTCATGCTTTCTAAAAAAAGAAGCTAATTTTTGCTTAGCCACTGCCTTGTCATACATTCCCTCTACATCTAGAATAGAAATCTCTACCTGTTCTTCAAAAAAGGCAGCAATTGTGCTAGCATTGCCTTGCTCTAAACCTTTGGTTATTGATTCTAGGTTTGGAAGTGTAAAAACTGCTATACTAAATAATAAAACGAATAACGTTTTCATATTAATTATTTTAAATGCTTTGACAAATACATTTATCTGCCAAGTAATACCTCCAAAAACGATACGATCATATGCAATAGTATCTATTGCTATACAAATCCATGGATTTAAGATAGTGTTTTTGACAATCGGCAAGCAGTAGCTTTAATATAGTTTTTTAGAGGTAGCGATTTTGCTAGGTTTTTTTATAAAAAAACCTAGCAAAATCGCTACCTCTAAAGAAAGATAATAAACATACTTGTTGCCGAGTCTCAAGATAAAGATCCTTAGCCTAACGGCCTTTGGTAACAAAGCTTAAAGATCCTAAGTAAAAAGGCAAGAAAACGTTCCCGTTTCCTTGCCTTTTTTGGTTCTCTGACAAATCCTGTGATTGTAGTGGATCAGTTCTATTTAATAAAAGTCAAACTCTTATTAATAAAGCTAGTCAAATCAGCTCCTTTAAGCATATTTTGATTCAACAAGGCCAAATCATATAAATACTTCGCCAGATCTTGTTGCTCCTTCTCTTCCCCATTTAATATCTTATCCGCTACCAATGGATGATTGGTATTGACCACTACATTATAAGTATCAGGGAAATTAGCCATCCCCATACCTTGCATTGCCTGCATTTCTTTCATTCTACGCATAAATTCAGGCTTCGTAATGATAATTGGCTGATCATCTGGTGATAAAGCTTTCGTTTCTACATTCCCTCCTTTCTCTCCAACGACTGTTTTAAAAACGGCTTTGACGCTTTCTTCTTCCTTTTCACTTAAAACAGATGCAGTAACTTCATCTTTTTGTACTAAATTATCTATCGTATCAGAATCAACTCTAATGAAAGTCAATTCCTGTCCTTTACTTTCTAGACTTTGCATGAAATGATTATCCAAAACAGTACCTAGGTCTAATACATCATAGCCTCGGTTCTTAGCGGACTGGATAAAACTATCATGTTCATCAGGTGCATTGGTATATAAGCAAACTATTTTATTATGCTTATCTGTCTGATTATCTTTTATCTTAGCTTTATAATCTTCAATAGTAAAATACGCTCCTTCCACATTTTTCAATAAAGTGATAGGCAAAGCTCTATCATAAAACTTTTCATCAGAGATCAAACCATACTTTACAAAGATGCCAATATCATCCCACTTCTCTTCATAACTCTTTCTATCTTCCTTAAATAATTCTCCTAATTTATCTGCTACTTTTTTAGTGATATACCCTGTAATTTTCTTTACATTTTTATCACTTTGCAAATAACTTCTAGAGACATTTAAAGGAATATCTGGGGAATCAATCACTCCATGTAATAGCGTCAAAAATTCGGGAACGATTTCCTTTACATCATCCGTAACATAAACTTGGTTACTATATAGTTGAATTTTATTTTTCTGAACCTCTAGTGTATTGCTGACTTTAGGAAAATATAATACCCCTGTAAGATTAAATGGATAATCAATATTTAGATGGATCCAAAAAAGTGGTGGGGAGCTAAATGGATACAGTTCATTATAAAATGACTTATAGTCTTCATCCGTCAAATCCGCTGGAAGTTTTTTCCATAGAGGTGCTACACTGTTGATAATATTATCAACCAATACTTCTTCTTTTTCTGCTGCTTCTTCCCCCTCCTTCGCTTCTGCTGGCTGACTATAATCTGGCTTTGTACCAAATTTAATCGAAACAGGTAAGAACTTACAATACTTAGTAAGCAGTCCTTCTATTTTAGAATCTTCTAAATATTCAACACTATCTTCACTGACATGAAGAATGACTTCTGTCCCTCTTTCTGACTTATCATTTTTGTCTAAAGTATATTCAGGATCCCCTGTGCATGACCATGTCACTGCTTCTGCATCTTCTATATAAGATTTTGTGACAACATCTACTTTGTCAGCAACCATAAACGCAGAATAAAAGCCTAAGCCAAAATGTCCTATAATACTACTTTCATTCTTATATTTTTCTAAGAAATCTTGCGCACTAGAAAACGCTACTTGGTTCAAATACTTCTTTACTTCTTCCTCACTCATCCCAATTCCTTTATCTTTGATTGTCAGTGTTTTAGCCTCTTTGTCTACAATAATTTCAATTGTAGTATCTCCGATGTCTCCTTTTACCTTTCCACCCGCTGCTAGCGTTTTTAGTTTAGTCGTAGCATCGACGGCATTGGAAACCAATTCTCTTAAAAAGATCTCTTGATCTGAATAAAGGAACTGTTTGATAATTGGAAAAATATTTTCTGCCTGTACTGATATGTTACCTTTTTGCATTGTATAAATTGTTTAGTATCAAGTTTAAAGTATCTAGCATAAGCTAGTCAAATGGTATGCCATGCCTTCTTTTCTGACAAAATGACTTTTTTCAAAAAATGAAACAGGGTAAAACTGCCAAAACAGGAAAAAATGTAGCTATTTATCTACATGAATAGACAGTTATCATTGTCACAAAAACACTAAAATTCACGGACGATTAAGAGGAATTCCATGTAATATTGTGTTATCAATTACGATTGAAAGGGATTAAAGTGCAATAGAAAGAAATTGATAATATTGACAAGATTGAATATTAAGTGAGTCCACCTGAGACTTCTAGTATATATACTTCTCGCAATATAACTTCTTAAATTTACAATTTAAGAGTTCCCCCTCTCTATTTATTAACCGATTACATAAGATTTTTCGTCTATCCTCTTTTCACTCTATTGTGGCAATGGATATGGACTTTTAAGAATATCGAGGTCAGCAATGATTTCGAGAAGTGAGCGAGACCAGTTTCTTGGGGGGTAGAACTGGTCTCAATGCTCACTATAAATAATACCTTCCTAATAATTTTTTATTTAATTGCGATGTAAGATTTAGTGGTAAAAAATTATTTCCCTCTAACATTTTTTCCGAACCGGTAAGAAAAAGTCAGCAATGACTTTATTGTGGAGCAGACCAGTTCGTTGGGGGGTAGAATTGGTCTTGCTTCCACTTTTTTAATAAGGGCTTGATGAAAGTATTCATCAAGCCCTTATTTTTTGTAAGTATAGTAATCGTAGTAGATCGTCGAACATAGTCGTCAGGCTAAGATTCTTTCTCTTAGCAATCGGCAGCAAGTATGTTTACTATTCTCCTTTAGAGGGAGCAATTTTATTATGCTTTTTT
>CAYOBX010000107.1:0-14237 GCA_964402245.1 uncultured Saprospiraceae bacterium
AAAAGATATTACCGATCAAAAGGGTAAACATTAGGATCGAAATCCCATAACGAAGGCAACAGTAAATAAACGAATAAGGTTAACAGGATAATCGATATTAGATTCATACCAATACCTGCCCGCACCATATCAGGAATTCTAAGATACCCAGATCCAAATACCACTGCATTTGGAGGAGTCGCTACAGGTAGCATAAATGCACAAGAAGCAGCGGTAGTGGCAGCTACCATCAAGATATAAGGATGTACATCAATTGTTAATGCCATAGGAGCTAATACAGGTAGTAGCATGGCGGTAGTAGCTAGATTCGAGGTGATTTCCGTTAAAAAATTAACGGCAGCAATCATTAATAAAACAAGTAGAATAATAGCAACACCTTCTAATAAAGTCATTTGGGAACCTATCCATTTTGCTAAACCGCTCTCCGCAAATCCAGCAGCTAATGCCATCCCTCCACCAAATAGCAATAAAATTCCCCAAGGCATTTTAAGTGCTTCTTTCCAAGTTAATAAGGACCGATCTTTTTGCTTGGTAGGAATTAGGAACATAGCAATTCCTCCAATCATGGCTATTATGGTATCATCAATAGCAGGGATAAATTGTTTCAAAAAGAAAGAACGGCTAATCCAAGCAAATGCAGTGAATAAGAAAATGATCAGTACTAGCTTTTCTTCATAAGTAATCTTACCTAATTTATCTAGTTGTCTTTTGATTTCTGTTCGCCCACCAGGGAAGGCTTTTTGTTTAAAAGTAAAGGCAAACCGAGTCAAATATTGCCAACATATAAACAATAAAACTACAGAAATAGGAAACCCAAACATAAACCATTGGGAAAAAGTAATTTCTATCCCATAGGTCTTCTCTACTACTCCTGCTAGTACTAAATTAGGAGGGGTCCCTATCAAAGTAGCGACTCCACCTATAGAAGCACTATAAGCAATTGCCAACATCAACGCTTTTCCAAAAATCAAATTTTCGTCTTCTTCAGTCTCAGGATTATCTCGTAATTGTGCAATTATTGCCATACCAATAGGTAGCATCATCACGGAGGTTGCCGTATTAGAAATCCACATTGACATCACTGCAGTCGCCAACATAAATCCTAAAATAATATTGCTAACATTGGTACCAATTAAATTGATAATATTTAGGGCAATTCTTTTGTGTAAATTCCAACGCTCAATAGCTATAGCAATTAGAAACCCACCTAAATAGAGAAAAATATATTTATGCCCAAAGGCAGCAGTCGTATCCGTTAATCCCAAAGCACCTGTCAGTGGAAATAAAATAATCGGCAATAAAGCAGTTACCTCTATTGGGATGGCTTCTGTGATCCACCATATCGCAATCCAAACCGTAGCTGCTAAAACCGCATTAGCTTGCTCATTAAGCCCTGTTGGATGAAAGAATAACAATACTAATAAGAAAGCTAAAGGGCCTGTTATGCGACCTATTGTTCGAGCGTTCATTTTTTATTTTAACTTAATAATCCGAATTATTTCTTTTGTTACCTCTTCTGTAGAGGCAGTCCCTCCTAAATCTTTAGTTAACACTTTTCCTTCAGTGGATATTTGTTCTATAGCATTCATCAGTAAATTAGCTGCTTCTTGTTCTTCTAAATGATCTAACATCATTTTGGCCGTCCAAAAACAAGCTATGGGATTGGCTACATTTTTCCCTGCAATATCAGGTGCACTTCCATGTACAGGTTCAAACATACTAGGATATTCTTTTTCAGGATTGATATTGGCACCTGGGGCAATTCCCATACCTCCAACAACAGCCGGGCCTAAATCAGAAAGAATATCTCCAAATAAATTACTAGCTACGACTACATCAAACCAATCTGGATGCTGAACAAAATGAGCCGCCAAAATATCTATATGAAATTGATCGCAAGCTACTTCTGGGTATGCTTTTCCCATCTCTACAAAACGCTTATCCCAAAAAGGCATGGTATGAATGATTCCATTGGATTTGGTAGCACTGGTTAATTTCTTGTTTCTTTGCTGCGCCAAATCAAAGGCAAATTTCATCACCTTGTCAACCCCTTCCCTAGTGAAAACACTTTCTTGAACCGCCATTTCTCTATTGGTTCCTTCATATAGCAAACCACCAATCGAAGAATACTCCCCTTCATTATTTTCTCGTACTATATAAAAGTCTATATCCCCAGGATTCCTTAAAGGAGATTCGATTCCTTTTAATAATCTTACAGGGCGAAGATTAACGTACTGTTGAAAAGTTCTTCTAATTGGAATCAATAAACCCCAAAGAGATACATGGTCTGCTACTCCGGGGAATCCAACTGCTCCAAGAAAAATACTATCTGAATCTCTTAATCGCTCTAGGCCATCATCGGGCATCATTTTTCCTGTGTTCTTGAAATGTTCACAGGAATAATCGTATTCTTTGTACTTTAATTGAAATCCACATTGGGTAGCCAATATATTTAAGACTTCTATGGATGCTGGAATCACTTCATTACCTATACCATCTCCTGGCACGACTGCTATATGGTGTGTTCTCATTTTTTGATTGAAAGAATTTATAAAAAATCTATCAAAGCCTTCAAAGTTTCTCTTGGTGCTTCCTCTGGCAAATAATGACCACAAGGTAACCCAAATCCTTGAACATCCGTTGCCCATTTTTTCCATTCTGCCACTACATCATATTTATAGCCTACAAATCCTTTTTCCCCCCATAGGCATAGAAAAGGGCAAGCGACTTTATTATTATTTGCTATATCTATTTCATCATGCTCTAAATCAATACTAGCGGAGGCACGATAATCTTCGCAACTAGCGTGTATGGTTTCTGGTGTGAAACATCGGAGATATTCTTGAATGGCTTCTTCTGTAAAAGCACTATTATCTCGTCCCCATTGTTTAAATTTTTTTCTTAAAAATCCAGGCGCATCATGCCCGATCATCTTTTCTGGCAAATCATAAGATTGGATTAAGAAAAACCAATGATAATAGGCTTTTGCAAACTCCATATCGGTTGTAGTATACATAGTATGCGTAGGAGCAATATCCATCGTTACTAATTTTCTCACAAGTTGGGGATGGTCTAGTGCTAATCTGTGACTAACTCTTCCACCTCTATCATGTCCAACTAATAAGAAACTATCGAATCCCAACGATTGCATCAAATGAACTTGATCATTAGCTGTTGCTCTTTTGGAATATGGAAGATGCTGATCATCTGTTGGTGGTTTACTACTATCTCCATAGCCTCTTAAATCACTTGCAATAACCGTATACTTTTTAGCTAATTGAGGAGCTATTTTATGCCACATCACATGGCTTTGAGGATAGCCATGTAATAATAATAATGGGGGTCCATTCCCCCCTATCACATAATTAATAGAAATGTCATTATAGAAAAATGATTGCTTTTTAAAGTTCTCAAACATATAATAACGAATGAATTAAATAAAGCGTAAAAACGGATAAAGGAATGCCTATACCGACCATTTGTGCTGCTAAAGGTGGATTTAATTTCATCTGAATAGCAATAATAGAAACTAGATTCATAGACCCAATTCCTGCTCCTAAAACGGCTATCTCTATAATCATTTTATCCGCATTAGTAAAGTTAGTCAATAGTAAGTAAATTATTAAAGGTGCTAGTATTAATTTATACAACAAACCATAACCTAAAGGTTTTCTTTGCTCTTTGGGCAATGAAAACTCTATTTGTAAACCAATTGTCACTAGTGCAAGAATTGAGAAAGGGGCAGCTATTTTTTCTAGTATACTTTTTATTAAAGGTGAATGTTCTACGTCCATTATATTCAATAGAACAGCTAGTAGAAAAGCAATAAAAGGAGGGAATCGAAGCATATTCTTGAAGAGGTGTCGGATAGATGGTTTAGTGGACGCAAACCAAGACCCTGTTGCAATTCCTAAGGTCATGCAAACCAAGATTGTACCTGCCATGCTCATCAAGATTCCTACTTCTAATCCCTCTTTACCATAAAATAATTCAAATAATGGAAAACCTACAAAAGAGGTACTTCCAATACCACCTGTCATCATCAAAGCTGCCATGGTTTTTCTATCAAAGCCTTGCCACTTAGCTATACTTTTGAAAAACAAAAGACCGATTCCATACACCAGCCATGAAGAAAATACAGGTAGAAAGAATTGTGATTTAAAGTTGATTTCCGTTATATATAATAAAGTCATTGCTGGTATAAAAAAATAAACCAACAACTGATTTAAAGTCTTACTTGCTGTGTCTGGAACTAAATTAAACTGCCGAAATAGGATACCTACTAGTAGACTAATGAGTAACAAAAATACATTCACCATTTTTCAAGACTGTAAACTCATTAATTTAGTAGCGGCAAATTAAATTAGAAATAGTAACACCCGACTAACTAAGTAGTCGGGTATTTAATCTCACTAGTTTTAAAACTTCAACTAAAAATTTATTGTTCCTGTAAAATATAAATATCGACCATTGAAGCCAAATTGGTTAGAGTTTCTAGAGTAAGGGATTTGACCAGAAGCATAAGAACTTGCCTGCCCTACAAAGCCGTTTCTAGTTGTATTATACTTGTCTGGATAAACATCAAAAATATTATTTGCTCCAAATGTTAATGTAAAGGCTTCACTAAAATTATAAGTTAAAGCAAAATCTGTTACTACTTTAGGGTCAAAAGTTTGTACACATCTATTACCTTCACATTCCACATTTCTATCCTCACCCGATAAGCCCCTACTGAAAGCTTGTACATTGCCATATCTAGTAAATCTTCCTGTAACACCAATTTTATTCCTTTTATAAATAGCACTAAATAATAATTTATCTCTTGGCACCGCTACTTCTATTAGTTCAGTAGCTGTTTGACCTAATAATTTTAAGCCTTGATCTTCTTCTGCTGCTCCTGCTAAGATAGCTGCAGGTGTATCTTTTTGACCTGTTACTTCTGTATTACTGAATGTAGCAGCTAAACTTAAATTTAAACTATGACCAACAGCATAAGCTTTTTTGTAAGCAGCTACAAAATCAATACCTTGTGTCCTAGTATCTATATGATTGGTAAAGAATCTGATTTCTCTAGAGTCTGGAAATAAGGCTGCCACCGCAGGGAAATCGCTTGTATTAATTCTTTCTGTGATTACAATTCTTTCGTCTATCGTAATTTGATAAGCATCCGCAGTCAACAATAATGCCCCGCCTGCTAATTTTGCGGTCAAGCCTAAGTTAAAATTATTAGAAATTTCTGCCTGTGGTTGATCTACTCCTAATTGTTCCAATCGTGGGTCAGAATTAGGGACTTGTCTAGTAATGATTACCGAACCATTTTGAACAGTAGAAGTATTATTGATTGTACCTAACTGAGAAACGGAAGGTGCTCTAAATCCACGGTTGTAAGAACCTCTAACAGAGAGGTTATCTGTCAATTTGTATCTAGCCGCTAATTTTCCAGAAAGGTTACCTCCAAAGTCACTATAGTTTTCAAATCTTACTGCTGCTGCCACCAAAAAAGCTTCCGTTACATCTGCTTCAATATCAGCATAAATACCAAAATTATTTCTGTCAATTTCGTTTTCATCAGCAATACCTGGTCTTGCACTTGATCCTACATCTTTTCCAATTGCTGCCAATGGTCCTGGTGTGAAAGATTCTAAACTACCCGTTGTCTGCCAGTATCGGTCATTTCTAAATTGTGCCCCAAAAGCTAGGTTTAAACCTGCTAAACCACCCACTGCACCTAGGTTCTTACTTACATCTGCACTAAATAAATCTTGCTCAAAATTATAAGTACCTACATGAAAGAAAGTAGGCGTAGCAGAGCCTAAAGAAGGGTTGGTCGTATTGAAAATGTCCAAGAATAAATCATTATGTCCTAAACTATAAGACAAATCCCAGTTCCAACCATCCGTCGTTTCTTGCTGAATACCTACTGCATAAGAGTAGTCTGTACTAGTACCTGGAGAGATCGGCACATAACCATCAGGAAATACAGATAAAACAGATCGTGAAAAACGACCAGGGTTTCTAAAAAACCCAAAAGCAACAATGTTTTTATCAGAAAATCCACCAAAAGCATAAACGCTCATTCCATTATTTCCGATTGGATATTTAAAATTAGCAAAAGCTTGTTTTGTTTCATTTTCGTTACTACCATAGTTGCCTACTACAAAATCTCCTTGTGGATAAATGCCTCTTTCTCCTCTTGGATCTTCCGTTAAATAAGGATAATTTTCTGTAGGTATTATATTGCCATCCGCATCTCTTGGCTGATCTTCAGGAACACTTGGATAAAGCCCTCCTGAATAATAATCTGAACGATTCGTACCACTAAAACTAAAGTGCTCCAAGGTGAAATTGAAGTAACTTCCTTCTTTACCTAAGCCAAAACCATAGTTCAATGAGTTTTTGATAGTCGTTCCGTCTCTGAATGTTCTACCTGCAGATGCATCATCATCTGGAGAAGAAAAATGACCGCCATAAGTAGTAGTAAAAGTACCTCCATCGCTCTGATCTTTTAAACCAATATTGATAATACCTGCGATAGCATCAGAACCATACTGCGCAGCTGCTCCATCTCTTAACACTTCTATTCGCTTTACTGCACCTGAAGGAACACTATTTAAATCTGTTACGACATTTCCAAGTCCTGGTGCAACATTCAAATTCAAAGTAGAAAATTGGTGTCTTCTTTTTCCATTTACTAATACCAAAGATTGGTCAGGTCCTAAACCTCTCAAGGACGCAGGATCGGCATAGTTGGTTGTTCCATTCACTCCATATTTAGCAGAATTAAAAGATGGAGACGAGTATTGTACTTGTTGTCCTAAATCTGTTTGACCAGTAGCAGCTAACTCTTTCGCATTCACTACATCTACCGGTACCGCACGTTCTACATCTGTTCTGGGTTTACCCCGAGATCCAACCACCGTAATGCCTTCCAATTCTATCCCTTCTCTCATGATTAAATCAATGACGGATCTACCATTAATTTCAACATCTTGATCTGTGTAACCTGTATAAGAAAACTCTAAAGTAGTAGCGCCATCTGGTATCGATAATTCATAATTGCCATCAAAATCCGTAACGGTTCCTTGACTGGTTCCTTTTATCAAAATGTTGGCACCTATTAATCCTTCTCCACTATCATCCGTTACTGTACCAGTTATCGTTTGTCCTTGTACTAGAGTGTTTATTCCTATTAATAGGAAAAGTGTACATAAATAATGTAAAAAATTCTTCATAATTATTAAATTTGTTAGTTGTAGATTCGCATTCTTGAAAAAGAGTACTGAAGTAAAGGTAGAACGCATTTCCCATATTTTTTTTTGTGTTTTGCAGTTTTTACAAAATATTATATCATTTCACATTTTTTCACACAGTATTTTATCTAAAATTATGGCTGATTTACAGACAAGATTTTTCCAACAGCTAACAAAAAAGTATGGGGAATGGGATAAGAATAGCGCACGATTTGGTAAACATCCCTATGGGAAAATCGCAGATGATTTGAGTATGGGGGGTAGTCAATTTTCTAAATTACTTTATGGAACTGCCACAAATGGAATGTATGAGCGAACCATTAAAAACATAGAAAGGTTAATTGAAAAAGATCAATTAAAGCAAAATAATCAGCAACTTACGCTTGAAGTCAGTAATTTAAAGAAAGAATTAACTACCTCATCAAATTCAAAGAGCTTTGTTTATAAGTATTTGATCTTAGCAACCTTGTTAGCTAGTTCTTTCGGTTATTTTATAGGTAAAACTTTTCAAAAAGAAGACCTTCCTGAAGTAGATAAAAAGTCATTATCAAAACATTTCTTATCTGATTTTTTTGAACGGGAATTTAATAGCCCACATGTTTCTCCATTTGTATCAAGTGGAGAAGTACAATCCTTTTGCCCTTGCAGTGCATTTGAGGGTACTTGGGAATTGGCGAAAGAATACACTATTCCTGTTCCAGTAGGCAAGCCTGGATTGTATTACGTAGCCAAGCATTCTGATATGAAAATAAGATGCACTAGAAATGTACCGCCAGATAAAATGGGCTTACACTTGATGGGATTTGAACAGATGAAGCATGAGCTATGGCTAGATGTCAATCGAGAATCAATTTCTCCCAAATACTTTGATCTACAAACAAAAAACTATACCAAGGATTTTTATAACATAAATTTTGAAGAGAATGCTTCTTTCCAAAAAATTGCGGATATTCGATCATTTATGTTCAATAATTTTGAAATATCTGGAAATGAGATAGTCAGGAAAGCAGAACCCGCTGGTCGATATGCTACTAATGTCGACGAGGATCTTTGTCAAAAACATGAAATAGATGTTCAAGATGCCTTAGAAAATATTATTGGTAATATGGTGAAAACAGTTTGTATGCCCAGTATTAATAATTTTTGCAATCCCAATCAGTTAATAGAAAATGAAAGCCAAATTAGTTTTAACTGTGACTTCACCATAGCTTATGAAAATTTAGGTATCGGAGGAAGCTATCCTTATACCAAATCTATTATTCTTCGAGAGCAACACTATAGCGATAATTTATTGTGTAGCTGTGAGGAGTTTTAGGGAATTGTGAATGCAAAATAAAAAAATGCTTAGAAAAGGATGCCTCATTGCGCTCGGAGTCTTGTTGATCGTACTAATAACTAGCTATTCTTTAATTCAACGTCGTCTAACTCAACTCAAACCTAGTCCAACAATTAAAGAATCCCCTACCTCTATTATCGGTTTCAATCATATTGGTTTAGTAGTAAAAGATTTAGATGACATGCTTGACTTTTATCAACGCGCCACCAATTTTGAATTAATCAGCAGAGAAAAAATAAATACTAATGAATCAGCAAATAAATTATTTGGATTAGATAGTATTAGCTATGAAGTGGCGACTCTTAAGTCCCCCAATATGTTATTAGAATTAACTGAATTTGATAATCAAACGGATACCATTATTGAAAAAATGCCACCGTATGGACCAGGCATGACCCATACCTGTTATCAAACCGCAGCCATTAATTCAGGCTATGATAAATTTGTGAAAGCGGGCGTGGAGATGTTGAGTCGTGGCGATGAACCGATTGACTTAGGTGGCTATGGCGTTACCTATGCCTATGCCCATGATCCAGAAGGGAATATGATGGAATTAGAGCAAATGTCTGATTTTATTATTTGGCTGAAAATAGATAAAGCGTTTTCCCAAAAGCATAAAATGTGGATGACACAGGTAGCTATTATGACACCTGATGTTAAAAGGTTAGCTGCTTTTTATCAAAAAGTATATGAAATTGAACCTTATAGATTCAGTGAGTATCCAGCAAGTGAAGTAACAGCCAAAGTAATTAATTTAGATGGGGTATCTATGACAGGTGCTTGGTTTATGTTGGATGGAAAAGAAAAAAAGATGGAATTATTCCAATATAAAGGCGCTCATCCAACTCCTAATACGGTTTACAAAAGAAGTCCAACAGAATTGGGCTACACTTTTTCTATAGAAGTTTTGGATATTCAAAAAGAGTATGAGCGATTAAAAGAAAAAGGAGTTGAGTTTTTAAGTGAGCCGCAGCAGTTTGAGAAATTCTGGATGGTCTATGCAAATGATATAGATGGGAATGTTTTTGCTCTTCGACAAGCAATTGATTCAAGTTTTTCTGCACCGAATATTTAAGTAACAGTGGCACCTAGCTCAAGCTTCCAGCTTGAGTATTTTCTCAAGCTGGAAGCTTGAGCTACGTATGCACAAACTCAGCGAATGAAAAAATTATTACTCTTCCTACTATTTCTTTTTTTAGCAGCTTTCGTATGGTTTTATTTAGAAATTACTCGCCCAACAAATGAAACGATTATCACAGGTTTAGATACAAAAACCATCTTTGATACCCGTTGCGGAATTTGCCATAATGGAGCAAGTCCTGAAGCACCTTTAGTGGCTGCCCTGAAACTAATGCCAGAAGATCAAATACTAACTGCCATGACAACAGGGGTCATGAGGAATCAAGCAATGCAACTCACAGCGGAACAGCAAAAAGCATTAGCAGCTTATATTTCAGAGGCAGATCCAACAGAGGCAAGCAATACAATTGTCAAGGGATTATGTGAAGAGGAAGATGCGAATACTACAACTGCGGCTACGCCTCATATTGATGGTTGGGGAATGGGACATAAAAATCAACGATATTATAATCAGAATGATTTAAAATTGAATGCAGCGAATGTTGGGGATTTAGAATTGGATTGGGTCTTTGCATTTCCGAATGCTTCGAGAGCTAGAGTGCAGCCAACTATTGCAGGCAATACTCTTTTTACTGCTAGTCAATTGGGAACAGTCTATGCTTTAAACCGAGAAACGGGTTGTATTCGTTGGACCTTTCAGGCAGATGCCGAGATTAGAAGTGCTTTAGTTATTGAACGAGATAGTACTAATAAACCTAGTCATTTATACTTTAGTGATTTTAATGCTTTTGTATATGCCCTTGATTTAAATACTAAAAAATTATTATGGAAAGTTAAAATAGATAAGCATCCTAATGCGACTATTACAGGTACTTTAAGTTTATTTGAAGACCGTTTATACATTCCAGTTTCTTCTACTGAAATAATAGAATCCGTTGATGAAAATTATCCGTGCTGTAGTTTTAGAGGTTCGATGGTAGCTTTGAATAAAGTAGATGGTTCGATAGTTTGGAAAACCTATACTATTTCAGAAGACTTAGCTCAACACGGTGAAAATAGTGAAGGTACTCCTATTATGGGCCCATCTGGTGCGCCTATTTGGACAGGTGTGACAATTGATACCCTTAGGAGAACTTTATACATTGGAACAGGGGAAAACTACACACGGCCAACCACTAAAACAAGTGATGCAATTATGGCCTTCTCTATAGAGGACGGTACTATTAAATGGACCACCCAAACCATGAAAGATGATGCATGGAATGCAGCCTGTGTGACGCTATTCCGTCGGGCTAATTGTCCTGTAGAAAATGGTCCTGATGCAGATTATGGTGCACCTCCCATCTTAGTCCATTCTGAAGGGAAAGACTTATTATTAGCAGGACAAAAATCGGGTTTTGTTTTTGCTCTTGACCCCGATAATCAAGGAAAAATTATTTGGGCAAAGCAAGTTGGTAGAGGAGGTACAATGGGCGGTATTCATTGGGGCATGGCAACGGATAATAAAATTCTTTATGTCCCTATCAATGATCGTGGTCTTTATGACATACATAAAGATTTTCCTAAGTCCCCAGGTATGCATGCATTAAATGTAGCGGACGGCGAAATAGTATGGTCAACGATTGAAGAAGACCGCTGTCCAGGATTTACATTAAGGGGTTGTGGTCCAGGGATTACGGCCGCCATTACGCTCACGCCTGAGGTGGTCTATGGTGGTGCATTGGATGGTATTATGAAAGCATACGCTACAGAGGATGGCCGAGAATTATGGGCCTATGATACCAAACGAGATTATGAAGCAGTCAATGGAGTCAAAGCATTTGGAGGGGCGATTGATTCAGATGGTCCTATTGTGGTAGGCAATCAATTATTTATTACTTCTGGTTATGCTAAATATAGTGAGAAGGAGGGGAATGTCTTATTGGCATTTTCGGTAAATTAGCCATACGTAGCTCAAGCTCTTTACCAAAAATTACCCTTAGCTACTGGGCATTCTATAATTTAAACTAAAGCAGATAGTGTACTGCAGGTAATACTTATATATTTAAAAAGATAACAACTATGCTTTCGCTCTAACATACTTCCATAGAAATTGAATAAGTAATTGAAGTCCATATATGAGCAATACATAAATTGAAAATATTATCCATGCTCCTCGTTCTTTCATCCAGTTAAAATTATAATAGCCTTCATCAATATAAAATAAAAATAGCGTGATTAGTATAGCGTAAAGGAGTAAGCGTAATTTTCTTTTAGGATACATGATCTTTCGTTTAGAAATTGAGTGGAATAGTGAAGTGGTTATACAAAAGTCTACAGTAAGGCAAATTAAAATAATCACTCCTCTATTTTACTAATTCCCTTATGCAATACCACCGTTGACATAGTTCGAAGGTCAGATACATTAACCGTTTTAAATGGATCCATAAATTGTAACCGATGTTTTTCCATTAAATCATTTAAGACCGATAGATCTAAAAGATATCTAGTAGAGCCATCGGGTAAAAAATAGACATCTTCTCTTAATTTTTGTGCATGTTCTAATAAAGTATGCTTGGCAGTCATTCTAAACCATAAAATTCCATTGGGTCGAAGCACTCTCATCAATTCTTCGAATAGCTGAATAAAATGTGCTCGATCCCTAGCAAAGTGTAATACAGCACTACTAATAATAAAATCAAAATGCATTTCTGGAAATGGAATTTGTTCCAATTCACCAACTAAAAACTTTTGTCGATCATAACGTTCGTTCCAATCTAATAGACTTCGTTGAAGAATTGAAATCGCCTCTTCTGATTGATCTAAACCCCAGATGTCATAATTATTTTTAATAAAGAATTGAGCGTTTCGTCCATAGCCACATCCTGCATCTAAGATTCGCATGTCCTCTTTGATACGTCCTTTCATCAATTGATCTAACAAATAAATATCAATATTTCCTAAGATACTTTTTAGTTGTAATGCATTCATTTTTTTTGCTATGTTCGTTTCCCTGCTCCAAGCGGAGATAATGGCATTTCTTTAATAAGTCTATTCTGTACAATAGGCATGGAAATAGTTTTAATTTTAGGCAATACATATCTACCAAATAACTTACACTCATCCAAATGTGGATATCCTGAAAAAATAAAAGCTCTAATCCCCATATCCATATAGCGCCGAATTTTTGTCAATACTTGATCTGGATTACCGACTATCGCAGCACCGCAACCTGATCTTGCCCGTCCAATACCTGTCCATAAATGATCTTCCACAAAACCTTCTTGATCTGATAAATCTCGTAGCGCTGATTGCAAGGAAACACCGTAGGATTTTCCATCCAATGCTCTCATTCGTATTTCTGCCCCTCTTTCATCATCTACAAAGGCCATTAATTTCTGAGCAGCTGCTCTTGCTTCTGATTCCGTTTCTCTAACAATTACATGCACTCGTAAGCCAAAGTCCACCGTCCTGCCATAAACTGCGGCTTTAGTACTCATTGTTTCCATTAACTTTTGGATACGATCCTCTGTTTCTGGCCACATTAGATATACATCACAATGTTCCGCACAAAGATCTACTCCAGGAGGCGAATAACCACCAAAATAAAGTAAAGGGCCTCCATTTTGTTGATACGTCTTTACTGGTAGCGTATTATCTAATTGGATATTATAAAATTCTCCCTTAAAATCTATATGGTCTTGTGTCCAACCTTGTTTCAAAATTTCAATGACCTCTCGAGAGCGTTGGTATCTAGCTTCTGAACTTAAATCCATCCCAGGCAGGTTAGAAGAGATAATGTTGATTGTTAATCGCCCTTTTAGAATATGATCTAAAGTTGCAATTGCTCTACCTAACATGGGTGGATGTACCTCTCCACAACGAATAGCCGTAAGCAAATTCATTTGATGGGTTAAAGGAGCTACAGCTGAAGCAAAAGTCAAAGTATCTTGTCCAACTTGATAGGAAGAAGGACATAAGATATTTCTAAATCCTAACCTATCTGCTGTAATGGCTACGTTGGAGGTATTACTCCAATCACTTTTATATCGAAGGTCATGTTTACTTAGATATTCATCATCTCCATTACATAAAGGAGCAAACCATGCAATTTCTGCACCATCTACTTTTTTTGACCTACAATTAATCATATTTTACCTTGTCTATTAAAAAAAAATTAGTACCTATTCAACATGATTTTCTAAACTCTCCCCGACCCTCCTTTCAAATACGACTTTTGCACCGTATTAAAGAGGGGGTTGGGGGAGTTAAAAAAGGAATGCTGAATAGCAATAAAATTATCATAACACACTTTTATCAAAAGTCGTTCTTTGACAAATCCTATGGTCAATGAAAAAGGAGAAGCAAAAGCGACCCTAGGAAGCGTTGGTTTTTCTTTTCCATTGACCTCTTTTCATGGGATTTGTTAAAGAACCTCAAAAGTTAAATGTACGTACAAAAATGGAGCATTTATTATTATTTTTCATAACAAATTCAAACTAAGTAACGACAAAACAATAACTTGAGCATCTTCTTCTATTATTTTCCAGTCTAAGAAACTTAAAAAATGAGTCCGTAGCCCTGCTAGGAAC
>CAYOBX010000108.1:0-3372 GCA_964402245.1 uncultured Saprospiraceae bacterium
AAGCCCATTGGCATGCTACTCGAAAAAGAACAAAAAATATTTACAATAAAATGATAAAAGGCGGGGTACTAACCCCGCCTTTTTTTGTTTAATAGATTCAGGTATGCCTCGCTTGCTGCGCAAGCTCGGCAGAAAAGTTCTTTGGAGGCAAGGATTTAAAAAATTGGTTTTTCAAAACCAATTTTTTAAATCCTTGCCTCCAAAAGAACCTATTGCGAGGCACCGAAAGTGGCGAGCAAGATAATCTAACAAGAAATTATGACTAAGCCAACTTCCACTTTTGATAAAGTATTTCAGTTTTTAAAATTAGGATTCATCTTCATAGTATTACCTGCCGGTTCTTGGTATTATTTAAATGAAGGCTATAATTACCGAAAAGCTATAATAGAGGAATTAGCACAAGATTTAGGCACCTTGCCTAGTTTCCAGCTATCGAATCAGAAAAATCAAATGATTACCGATGCTGCAATCAGCGGGAAGGTCGCTATAGTCAATTTTTTATCCTTCCCACCATCAGACGAAGCAGAAGCTATTATTCAACAACTAGTCGAAGTCCAAGACCAATTCGATAAGCGAGACGACATTGTTTTTCTAACTTTTACTAAAGCGAATGCCCAAGAAGAAGTAGCTACTTATTTTGAAACATTAGACGTTAAAAGAAATAAGAATCAATGGCATTTCTTGACTGGTACAGATACAGAACTATCACAAGTCGAGCAAAAAATAACGTTCCCTGCTTCTTTTCAAAATGGCTTATCAGATAATGCAACGATGCTAATTGTGGATACTAGTGCGACTATTAGATACCTCTACGATTTTAGAGACAAAGAAGCTGTTAAGAAGTTAGTTCATCATATTCCTAATTTAATGCCTAGACCTAAAGAGAAAGAGGGAATTAGGAAATCTAAAGATATAGGAGAAGAATAATTGCTCGCCGCCTTCGGCGTCTCGCAATATGCTCTTTTGGAAGCAGCGATTTAAAAAATTGGTTTTTCAAAACCAATTTTTTAAATCGCTGCCTCCAAAGAACTATTCTGCCGAGCTTGTGAAGCAAGCGAGGCATACACCTACATATAGCTTTTTCGAAATATAATTAAATATGACTCAACCAAATTTAGCATTAGCCAAAAAATTAAACATAGCCGCTTGGATACTATCTGCAATCGTTTTGTTAGTAGTAGGCGGCATGCGCCAGATAAAAATTGATACGGATATAGATTTTAGCTTCTTACCACCTTTTCATTCAAGTTTAAATGCCTTAGCAGCAGTCGCATTAATAGCAGCTTTGTATTTTATAAAAAATAAAAATGTAGCGGCTCATCAAAGATGCATTTATTTAGCTATGGGCTTTTCTGCCATGTTCCTATTATCTTATGTGACCTATCATATCACGACACCTGAGACAAGATTTGGGGGAGAAGGAACAATTAGATATATCTATTTATTTTTATTACTAACTCACGTGGTATTGGCAGCAGTCATTTTACCTTTTATACTATTTACATTCATAAGAGCATATACTGGACAAATAGATCGACATCGAGCAATGGCTAAGTGGGTATTTCCTTTGTGGTTATATGTGGCTATTACTGGGCCTATCTGTTATTTGATGTTGAGACCGTATTATTAGAAGTCAGACCGTCCTTCCAGGACTGTCAGAAGTCAGGTATTAGACTTATGACGTTGACGGACAGAACTTAAAAAAGTATGTTCTATGACAAATTTTGTATCCAGAGAAAAAGGAGAATCAAAAGCGACCAAAGGAAGCGTTGATTTTTCTTTTCATTGATTTACATTTACAGGATTTGTCAAAGAACCAAAATCTATCAGCAACGAAATGTGTCAACGTCATAAATCTGACCCCTGACAGCGCAGCGATCTGACCCCTGACTTCTATTCATTATGATAAGGCTCATTTTTCAGTATGGTCATAGCTCGATAAAATTGTTCCATAAAAAACAATCGGATCATTTGATGAGAAAAGGTCATGGAAGAAAAACGAATCTTGAAGTTAGCTCGTTCATATACACTAGGAGCAAAGCCAAAAGCTCCACCCACTAAAAAAATTATTTTAGAATAAGAATGATGCAATTGCTTATTAATAAAATTGGCAAATGCTACTGAAGAAAAATCCTTTCCTCTTTCATCCAACAGAATTAGACAATCACTTTTTGCTAGTTTATTCAGTATTTGCTGTCCTTCTTTCTCTTTTAGTTGTTTAGAAGGAAGATTTTTGGTGTTTTTAATATCTGATAATACCACCAGTTCCATTTTTAAATATCGTTGAATCCTTTTTTCATAAATGGAGAGACCTTCCTTTAAATAGGTTTGATTTGTTTTGCCAATAACCCAAAATTCTACTTTCATAAGTAACTATTAGGAGGTGAAATTAGTATTATTAAGTACAATAGACAACCTCTGATTCTCAAAATTATAGCAAAACTTATGAATTTTATACAACGATACGTTGGTTATTTAGCTAAACGTCCCCTCTTAAATATCCTCCTAATTATAATTTATTACTTATCAGTGGTATTACCTCATGAGACCTTTGGTGCTTGGATTGCAAGAACTTTAGACCAACCCCTAGGCAGAGATACTTATAATTTAATAATTCTGGGTATGGGGGTAGCTGGTTTTGCTGGGTATCTTTTCTTAATTTGGAACGGAACAAAATCAAAAAGCTATAGCAAATCTACTTGGCTTTATTTGGCATTAACTCTACTATTAATAGTATTTTGTATTAATATGTTGATGGTTGTTAATGTAGAAATGATTCACTATGTGCAATATGCCATATTTGCCTTGTTATTATTTCCTTTGGCTCAAAATTATCAGTTGACCCTATTTTATGCTACTATCTTTGGTGCCATTGATGAGACTTATCAGTATCTAGTATTAGCACCTGAAACATCTAATTATTATGATTTTAACGATGTCTTTATAGATATGATAGGCGTAATTCTTGGCTTGATCTTAATAAGAGCCTATGGGATTAGAGATAGAGAAGCAACTGAACCATTTTATAAAAGACCTGTTTTTATTGGGTTGGTAAGTTTAATAATACTAGTAGTGCTATCCTTTTTACTAGGTTGGATCAGTTTATATGCTGACCCAACTAAAGATGTTGCCTTTCCATTGATAAAACACTTAAAACCAGATTTTTGGACCACTAATTTTCGAACTGATAAATTTAATGTAGTTCACAAGTTGAAATTCCATATAGTTCGCCCATGGGAATGGATAATTCTTACTATTGGATTATGGACGGCCTATAGAAATATAGGAAAATAAAAATTATTTATAAGGAATTTGAAGTCTCTCTTATGATATTTATTTGTTAAATATGTGTGTATATTGTTTTTGTGTTTT
>CAYOBX010000108.1:3472-14148 GCA_964402245.1 uncultured Saprospiraceae bacterium
GGTGATCTTGAAGATTTCATAGAAATAATTAATAAATATAAAAAATAATTAATTTGGCATGCCATTTGCCATATTATTAAAAAAGATATTTATCCCGTACGTTATTATATTGCACATTTTAAGTTTAATAAGTTTATAAGTTTTTTATTTAAGTATATCCTTAACCTAAGTTTATTCCTTCCGAAAAAATAATAAGTCTTGCCTTATGAGGTGAACTCCGTTCGCTCATTCGTTTCCTTACAAAAGTAGTTTTTGTGTTTAGTCAGGTAATATTATTACCATAGATTATTCTAACTAATTTAGAATATCTGTGGCTACTTGTCATACACATTACTATTAAAACCGATTTAAGTAATGACGACTCTTTCAGCCTTTGGAGGAAGGCCTAAACTATGCTTTCCCATACCAGAACACTACCGTTTTTTATTTATTTTATTGATTGCGTTATGCTTCAATAGTTTAAATGTCTTTGCGAGTGATACTCTAAGGACAGATGCTATTGTGAAAATATCCATTGATTCCATTCCTGATACTATTGTAATATCAGATTGTAATTTAGACATTCGCTTCCAAAGCGACATGACGGAAGGAATTCAATATAGCGATAGTTTAGGGAAACCTAGAAATAGCTTAATCACATTTTGCCCACCTAATGGTAATAGCAATCTAATTTTTACATTCGACAAACTTGGTTTAGCTCCTGGTGATAGCCTCTTTGCTTATGAAGGGTTTGTTACGCATACCATGTTGGATGATTCAACAATTCCTATTGTACCCACAGGTAGCGGTAGTACAGTTCCAGACCCTAAAATTTTATTGGTAGGCCATAGTGGGACAGGATTTAGCGCATCTAGTTTTAATGGAGGATGGGTTGGCACTAATTGTGATCGTGCATTAAATCCTACAGGATGCATTACTTTTCATTTCAAAACTAATGGAGATAGAGAGAAAGATATAGGCTGGGATGCTAAATTTTCCTGTGAAGACAGAACCACTAAATTAGTACCGCCTGATAATCAATTTGTGAGTCTAGGATGTGAGGAGTTAAAAAGGAGCGTAAGTATAGAAACAGGAACAATTGAATCCGTTTGTGGTATCTCTAATGATAGCATTTCTATACAAATCTTGAATGGTGCTGGTACTATATGTAGAGATACTTGCCTTAAAGCTGGAGATAATTTCACAATTGACACATTAGCTATCGGTACTTATACAATAAAATATTCATTAAAAGTTGATCCTGCTATCACAACAGAATCTTATTTAGCCATTTCCCCTCCAGTAATGGTGTGTAATGATGATGTTAATGTTTCCTTAGGCTCAGGCTGTAGTGCTATAGTTACACCAGATATGCTATTAGAGAATCCTTGTGAAGTAGCAAGTGGTTTGCTTACAGGTAGCGGAAGTACCATAGGAACAAGTATTAGTTATGAAATAATTGTGAGGAGAGAAAATGGAACTGTGATAGCATCCGGCTCAACAAATAGTGGCTATCCCGAAATAGAGAAAGATAGTATTGATATATGTGGTAATACAAGATATCAAGTAGAGATTAAACGAATTTATAATTATCAAGATGGCTGTTGTAGCCAAGGTCCAATAGAAGATATTTGCTGGGGATATATGCATTTTATTGATGAGACAGGCCCTGCATTTACGGAGGTAAAAACAGATACTTTAAAAGTATGTACTGTAAGTTTAGAGTATCTCAGCCAAATCTTAGAGAAACCAACTATTATAGATAATTGTGATTCTGCTAGAGTAGACTTAGTTGATATAGAATTAGTAGAAGGTACCGAATGTGATTCTATTAGTACTTATTTAGCTAAATGGAAAGCAGAAGATTTATGTGGTAATCAAAGCCTTCGGTCTGATACATTGAGAATCCTACGACCAACTATTGATGATTTTATAAAATTAGACGATATAATTTTGAGTTGTGGAGTGGATACAGAAGCAGCTATTAATGATATTTCAAGAACTGGTGTTCCTCAGTTAGTCTTTTCAAATGATACAGTTACCCTAAATACAGAAGACTATGTTTGTAGCTATATTCTATTTAAAGAAGATGTATTCTTTCCACATCCTGGAGGTATTAAATTATTTCGTTATTGGTCATTTGCGGATAGATGCTCTCCAAGACCTATTCCAATACGGATAGATACGCAGCTTATAGAATTTATAGATACGTTGATACCAACTTTAGTTTGCCCCCCTCATAGTTCATTGGCGGATGCTGAGATATTTCCATTGGACCCATTTGAATGTACTTTAGAAGTTTCTATTGAAACACCGATAGCAACAGATCTTTGTGATCCGAAACCAAGGGTTAAAATGAATAGGGTAGAACAGTTAGTGCAGGGTACTTGGGATAGCATAGCTCCTAATTTATCGATTGCAGGAATTTTAATGGCAGATACTTTCCGAGTTGGATGGGAAGCATATGATGAGACAGGAAATAGAGCTACGAATATTTGTCATCGTTACTTTATTCTAGAAGATTTTACGCCTCCGTCCGCTATTTGTAAAGATGAATTAAATGTTTCCTATGTTGAAGGAGAGACTACTTTATCGATTGATGAGATTGATGAAATTAGCTGGGATGCCTGTGGTATTGCAGATAGAAAAGTGCGTAGAACAGATGAGGGAATATGGAGAGATTTTGTAGATTTTACTTGCCAAGATGTATATGATCCAGTAAGAGTGGAATTACAAGTTACAGATTTCACAGGCAATGAAAATGTGTGTTGGTTATTCGTAAATGTTCTTGATAATATTAGACCTATCTGTACAACACTTCCAGATACAATAACTTATTGTGATGAATTCTTTTCAAATGAATTAGGAGAACCAACGGATGCAGATGGCGACGATCAATTAGAAACGGAGGAATGGCAACCACTTACAGGAGAGCTATTGGATTTATATGAAACTAGATTTGGACAACCGAGCTGCTCTGATAATGCAGTATGTAGAGACTTATCTATTGAACAAGAATACCAATTGATCTATAGACAATGCGGAGAGGCAAGCGTTAGAAGACGATACCGTGCTTTTGATGCTAACCAAGATGGGCAAGTTTCTCCATGGCAAGTACAAAACATTAGTGTAGATTATAGACCAGATTGGTCTTTTACCTTGCCTGTTGATTGGGCTGGTGAATGTGGAGATGAGGTGCCTGAGGCAGGATTGACTATTACTCGTGGTGCTTGTGATGTACTAGCTTGGGAATATGAAGATCAAATATTTGATATTGTTAGTGATGCTTGTTTTCAAGTAAATAGAACTTATTATATTATCAACTGGTGTACTTTCCAACCAGGTTCCGAGCCTGTTGATATTACTAGAATGGAAAATGTTGTAGGAGATGTGCTCAATGAAAGAGTAATAGATCCATCTGTATTTGGTAATTTAGGATATTTCAAATATACGCAAGTATTAAAAATTACAGATAGTAATAAACCTGTTGTAACCATTAATCCAGTTCAAACTTGTATTTATGGAACAGGGGATGTAGCACCTTTTGGAGCGGAAGATGTGACCTTAGGAGCTAGTCCTTATGAATGTGATACCATAAGAGTATTTACAGCAGAGGCAACAGATTGTGAAGATGCTTTCTTTAAGAACTTTAGTTTCGAGTACTGGATTTCGGAAGATGGAGTAGAAGTGGGACATGGAGAATCGGAGAAGTTCTTTTGGACGGTACAGCCAAAAATTGAATACACAGTTCGTTTTAGAGTATTTGATAACTGTGGTAATTTCGGAGATCAGGAAAGAACTTTTGAATTTTGGGATTGTCGACCACCAACTGTTTTGTGTCAAGATACATTGACGACAAGTATTCGAGATATAGGAACGGCTTTAGCGAGTCCAGCGATTATTGCAGGCAATAGTTTTGATAATTGTACAGCACCACAAGCAATGGATTACAGAATCTGGCATAATAGTTTTTCTGCGAGAGTACCTGAAGATTTGAATGGTATCCTTCAATTGCCGAATGCTCTAGAACTGAGTTGTGATTATAGAGGCTTACAAGATGTCCAAGTTTTTGTATTGGATGGAGAACAAAATTTTGGTTCTTGTGAATCTAGAATAATCATTGATGATAGTAATAATGCTTGTCAAAGCGATACGAAGCCTAGAGTAGCTGGGAAAATAACTATGCCTGATGGTGTTGCGATAAAAGAGGTGGAAGTAAGAGTGGATGGAGAAGGGATTATGCCAATTCCATTTAAGACTAGTGAAAATGGTAATTACTCCTTTGAATTAGAGGATGGCACTGCTTATAACTTGATACCAACAAAGGATCATAATCCACTAAATGGAGTTTCTACTTTTGACTTAGTATTGATTAGTAAGCATATTCTACAAGTAGAGGCTATTGAATCTCCTTATCATATGATAGCAGCGGACATTAATCGATCTGGTACTATCACTGCATTCGATATGGTGCAACTGAGACAATTGATTTTGAATGTCACTACAGAATTCCCTAACAATAAGAGTTGGCGTTTTGTGGATGCATCTTATCAATTTACGAGTACCGATCCATTAGCAGAAGCATTTAATGAAACAATAGTGGTTGACGTAAATGGTGTAGATCAGATGAATAATGATTTTATCGCCATCAAAGTTGGTGATGTAAGTGGAAATGCAGCAGCAGATCAATTAGTTACAGCGGAGGCTCGTACTAGTGCCGATAGAGTATCTATTATGATTGAAAATAAAACAGTTAAAGCTGGACAAGAATTTACAGTCGATTTTACAATGCCAGTAGATCAGCAGTTAGATGGCTATCAATTTGCTTTAGCATATCAAAATTTGACGCTTATTGAAATGCAAGAGGGGCTAATTACAGATGCAAATGTTGGATGGACTTTGAAAGATAGAAATATTCTTCCTATTAGTTGGAATAATATAGGGGAACAAAACTTTAAAAGTAATCAATTCTCTTTAACTTTTAAGGCAGAAAAAACAGCTTCACTAAGTGAATTGTTAATGATCCAGCCAAATATAATACAAGCAGAAGCATATACTACAGATCGAGAAATTAAGCAACTAGAATTAGCTTTTACAACTATAGCTGCTCCTTTTGAAGTACAGCAAAATAGACCGAACCCTTTTAGTAATCAAACTACAATTGCTTTCCAATTGCCTTCCTCTGATAGGGTCTCTCTAACGATCTTAACACCAGATGGTAAAGAAGTAAAGAAATGGTCACAATACTTTGACAAAGGATATAATGAATGGATCATTAATAGCCATGAGTTAACTGAAAAAGGAATTTTATACTACAAGATACAAACAAAAGATCAGGTACAGACTAGGAAAATGATCTTGCTCTAATCGAATAAATAAAAGTGTCTAATTCTACTTTGGTACTTTAGATTAGAACAGAGAAGCAAGAGTAGAGAATAGAGATAAGTCTAACTAAAATGACGAAATTTCGTTATTTGGAAACGTATTTTATCTTTGCTCTTGCCTCTCTACGCTCTGTTCTGCTAAAGCCCGAAAGTAGAACTAAAAAGATATTTCATAAAATAACGGCAACATAATTGAACGCAGAGACGCAAAGTTAGATTTGTTCTCAGCATCTTTGCGTCTCGGCGTTCAATAAAATATTTTGCTTGCAAAATTTATTTGCCTCTTATTAGACAGTTACATACTTACCTAGCTTTCATAATACTACTTTAGAAGACAATACTTAAATCGTTTCTATTATAGGAACCATAGGTTACCTATATCTAATAACGCCAAAATGATTTTTTATCAGAAATTTAGACATACTCTTAAAACCAAATGAAATAAAGGAGTAGGAAACACCTATTACCTAAAGATAAATTCTTTACCAATACTTATTTTTTTTATTTCCCGTTTAAATTTATTAGGTAAGCAGTTCTTAGAATTGCTTACCTTTTTTATATCAACCTATATGTTGGTAAAAGATTATTTTTGTGCGAAACTCCATAAATCAGAAGTACTTTTAAACAACTTCATAAAATAGATCACACTACTGTTCTTCTTATTGTACAGTAGTGTAAAAATAGACTCAAAGATGATTCTAAGTGATAAAGAAATATCAGCAGCAATTGCAAAGAAAGAAATTATTATTGAACCATTTCGAAAGAAATGTTTAGGAACTAATTCCTATGATGTCCATTTAGGAAAACACTTAGCTAGATATAAAGATCATATTTTAGATGCTAAGAAACACAATGAAATAGAACACTTTGAAATACCTAAAGAAGGCTATGTCCTACATCCTAATACTTTATATTTAGGAGTAACAGAAGAATATACAGAGACACATACTACCGTTCCTTTTCTAGAGGGCAAATCTTCTGTTGGTCGTTTAGGAATTGATATTCATGCTACTGCTGGAAAAGGAGATGTGGGTTTTTGTAATACTTGGACACTAGAAATTTCTTGCACCCATCCAGTCCGAGTATATGCGGGGATGCCTATTGGGCAATTGATCTATTTTGTGGTGGCTGGGGATATTAAAAATTACTATAACAAGAAGAAGAACGCCAAGTACAATACTAGAACGATCAGACCTGTTGAAAGCATGATGTGGAAAAATAAATTTTAAAAAATCAACATAATTTGAATTTTAATTTAAAACAATTGTTATGTTAAAAAGTATCATTAAATGCTAATTTTCAATGATCTATCATTGAACAGATTAATTATAGGTCAATTTATGATGTGACTAATACTAAACATTTGGGCATGAAAACGATTTATCAAGTAATCATTTTGAGTTCCTAGACGTTTTAATGAATAGAAACACTACTTTCTCGTAGGACAGTGGGTGGCGACAGAAGGGAAGTTGCTGCCCACATTTTTTTAGGGTCAGTTGTTAGCATTTAGCTTTCAGTTATTAGCCGCTAAATATACGTTTGTATAATAATTGCTTCCATTTGTTTAGATTCCTTCCTAATTAATCGCTAAATCCATTCTGTATCTAACCTATTAAAGACTTACTTTAACTATTTAGAAGAAGTTAGAGTTCAGAACATTTCCTTGTCAAAGGTCAGATTTATGATGTTGACTACACTTTATTTAAGAAGTATTGGCAGTCTGACAACGGAGCGATCTGACTTCTGACAGCAAAGCGGTCTGACTTCTAAACAATTCTGATTTACTTATCTATTTTTTTTTTCCTAATTTTACGCCAGAACAGATAAACTCTAGTGGTCGAAGCTATAAGTAGTCTATTGCCAAGAACTTATGATTTCGACCACTAGAGCGAGTCTCATAGGTATTTCTCATTTCTCATTCACCATTTAAAAAAAAATGACAAATCTTATTCTTTTTGGACCTCCAGGGTCAGGTAAAGGTACACAGGCTACCAAATTAGTAGAGAAATACGGCTTACTCCATATCTCCACTGGGGATCTTTTTAGATATAATTTAAAAAATAATACTCCCTTAGGACAAGAAGCTAAAACGTATATGGATAAGGGAGCATTAGTGCCAGATTCTGTTACTATTAAGATGCTAAAAGCGAAAGTGGATGAAAATAAAAAGGTGGGGGGCTATATTTTTGATGGTTTTCCTCGCACAATTCCTCAAGCAGAGGCATTAAATATCTTGTTAGGAGAAGATAATCAATCGATCTCAGCACTTATTGCTTTAGATGTAGATGATGAAGAAATTGTAACACGACTCTTAGAAAGAGGAAAAACTTCTGGTAGAGCGGATGATACGGATGAAAGTATCATACGTAATAGAATTTCCGTTTATAAAAAAGAGACTAGCCCAGTATATGATTATTATAATGAAACTGGACACTCTATGAAAATTAAAGGCATTGGTACTATCGAAGATATTTTTGGTAGACTATGTAGTGAGATAGATAAATTGGTATAAGCGTGGATAATGCCTCTAAAAATAGTTTTTATAACAAAAAAAATTGTTTAGACAGAACTGCCAGTTTTCTAAAAACTGGCAGTTCTAATGGTTTTAGAATGAAGGCTATTAGTAACAAACAAAACTATCAAACAACTCCTTTTTTAAGATTTTGTATACTATTTTTCCTCCCTGTATTCTTCCTTTCTTGTGCGAGTACCCAACTATTAACCAAGAAAGAAAAGAAATCCCTTCACGAATTAATTAGTTCCTCTCCGATATTTTCTAAAAGCTATACAGGTTTTGCTTTATTCGATCCAGTAGCTAAGGAAACTTTATATGAATTTGATTCGGATAATTATTTTACGCCTGCTTCCAATACAAAATTATTTACACTATATACCGCTTTAAGTCTATTAGGTGATACGATCCCTGCATTTGAATATGGAATAAAAGGAGATTCTTTAATTGTATACGGTACAGGAGATCCTTCCTTATTACATCCTTTTTTTATTGAAAATGATACCCTGATTCGATTTTTAAAAAGTAGACGAGAACAATTATTTTACTGCCCAGACAATTTTATAGATACACGATATGGCACAGGATGGGCTTGGGATGATTATCTATATTATTATCAAGTAGAAAAATCAGCCATGCCTATTTATGGAAACGTAGTGACCATAAAAAAAGATGCTAATACAGAGGTAGACACTGTTACTCCAAATTATTTCCAAAAACATATTCAGCGCAATACAGGTATAGAACGATCCAGACCTCGCTTTAAAAGAGTATTATCTTCGAATCAAATCAATTTAGAAGGTACCTTATCTGCACAACAAAAATTTAATCAAGAGATTCCATTTCAATATAATGATAGTTTGTTGACAAGACTTCTTCAAATGGAAGTAGGTAAAGAAATTAATTTAATTTCTATGCCCCAACTTTCTGTAACAGAAAAAGTCTATAGTGGATCTATGGATAGCCTGTATAGAAGGATGATGGTCGAAAGTGACAATTTTGTTGCAGAACAATTATTGTTAATGTGTTCTAATGAATTGTTCGATACGATGAATACCCAACGAATTATTGCCTATGCGAAAGACTCTTTATTACAAGAATTGCCAGATCCACTTAGGTGGGTAGATGGTTCTGGGCTGTCTAGATATAATTTGTTTACCCCTCGATCTATTGTTCGTTTATTAGAAAAGATTCAGGATCGTTTATCTATAAAAGAAATAAAATCAATTTTTGCTGCAGGTGGAGAAACGGGCACTTTGACGAACTACTATCGTTCTAAAGGAGAACCCTTTATCTATGCTAAAACAGGGACACTTTCCAACCGACATTGTTTAAGTGGGTATTTGTTTACTAAGAGTGGTAAAGTGCTTATCTTTAGTTTTATGCATAATAATTTTTTTGGGAGCTCGACCCCTCTCAAAAAAGAAATGGATAGCGTATTACGGATGCTGTATGAGGAGCATTAACTCTAAATGAGCAGAGGGTAGAGACTTTTCGGTCATTCCTAATTTGGAGGGTGGACATAGCTTAAGCTTCCAGCTTGAGTCCTAGAATTTCTCAAGCTAGAAGCTTGAGCTATGGAAATGTTTCTCTGCGCTCTATGCCAAAAAAATACCAATGGAGAATACCATATATGATAAATTAGGTGCGGAACAACTAGAACAGCTAGTTCATAAATTCTACGAATTTGTACTTGAGAATCCTGTATTAAAACCCTTATTTACCACTGATTTAGAGGTAGTAAGAAAAAAACAAATTGCTTTCTTAACGCAATTTTTGGGTGGGCCTTCTCTCTATAATGAAACCTTCGGTCATCCAATGATGCGGATGCGTCATTTACCGCATGCAATTACAGAAGCGGCTGCTATGGAATGGCTAAAGTGCATGAAAGCAGCCATTGATACTTTAGAAATAGATGAAGACTTTAAAGATACCTTATTCAATTGCTTCCCACGTGTTGCTGCACATATGGTGAATCGCTAACGATTTTATAGTATAAGTAATTTTACTTTGTCACTTTGATTAGAACAGAGGCGAGAGCAGAGATAGATAGATTACGTTTTAATATAACGAAACTTCGTTGATTCTGAACGAAATTCATCTCTGCTGACTTCTTTTAAAACACAAAAGAGCCCTGATTACTCAGAGCTCTTTTCCTGTATCTTATATTAAAAAACGCATATCAAATGCGTATACAATTAATATCTGCCACCGCCACCGCCGTAGCCACCACGACCACCGCCGCCGCCACCGTAGCCTCCTCGGCCGCCGCCACCTCTGTTTTCACGAGGTTCAGCTTTTTTAACAACAATAGTACGACCATCAAACTCTTGATCATTTAAATCATCAATAGCAGCTTGTGCTTCATCGTCATTTGGCATTTCTACAAAACCAAATCCTTTAGATCTGCCTGTAAATTTGTCCATAATGATCTTTACAGAATCAACTGTACCATGAGCAGCAAATGCATCTTCTAAATCTCGCTCTTGCGTGTCGTAATTTAATTTAGCAACGAAAATATTCATAAAAATAAAGATTAACTATCCGTTGAAAACGGCTAGTATAAAAAAAGAATGTTAATTGAAAAACGTAAGGAAGGATAAAAAAAAACCTAAAAGGAAGAATAAAACCTAAGAACTTAAGAAATTCTGTGCGAAGATACACTTAAATAATGATCTCCGCTGTTATAAAGACCATTCTTTATTAATAAGGTCACATTTTGTTGGAATTTAGCTGTTAGCTTCCATGTATTGATTGAGGCTAATAACTAAAGGCTAACAGCTAATTCGTTACTTAGTAAC
>CAYOBX010000109.1:0-14140 GCA_964402245.1 uncultured Saprospiraceae bacterium
GCTTCCCTTGAAATAGAAGGAAATACCTTAACAGAAGAACAGATAACGGCGATTATAGAGCATAAAAAGGTACTCGGTCCAAAGAAAGACATTTTAGAGGTATTGAATGCGATTAAAGTGTATGAAGCATTACCTTCCTTTTCTCCTACTACAAAGAAGTCTTTTTTAAAAGCTCATAAGCTATTAATGACTGGCTTGATTTCAGATGCTGGAAAATATAGAAAAAAGGCTGTCGGTATAGTAAAAGGCGAAGAATTAGCGCATATAGCGCCACCTGCCTCAAATGTACCTTACCTGATGAAAGAGCTATTCCAGTATTTAAAAGAGGAGGAAGATCATGTACTCATTAAAAGTTGTGTATTCCATTATGAAGCATTATTCATTCATCCATTTATGGACGGGAATGGTAGAATGGCTAGACTATGGCAGACCTTGATTTTATTGGAATCCTATTCTGTTTTTGAATACCTTCCCTTTGAGACTATTATTAAGGATCGCCAAGAGCAGTATTATGAGGTCTTGTCTCAATGCGATAAGGTAGCCAAATCGACCCTGTTTATAGAATTCATTTTGCAAACTATTGATGAGTCACTAGGCGAATTATTGCAAATGCAAACGCCTAAATTGACGACCACAGATAGAGTAAACTATTTTTTATCCATATTTAAAGGCACTTCTTTTACTCGTAAAGACTATCGAATGGTCTTTAATAATATTTCCTCTGCTACGGCTAGTCGAGATTTAAAGTATGCTACGGATTCGAAATTAGTTAGGAAAATTGGGGATAAGCGGATGACTAGGTATGAGATTGCTTCTTTTTAGGAAAAATACACCATAATTTAAATAAAATAAGACCTTTTAATCTAAAGCTTGCCTTTCTCTAATCAAAACCTACCGTTAACTAGAATATTGAACCACCTGATTGTAGTAGTCTGAAGGAAACGCTATCTTACAAATAAACCAAATAACATCTTACCTAATATTTTACTACCTATTCTTTTATTTCCTAGCCAGCTCATATTAAGCTTAAAAATAAAAATTTGTAACCTTCGCAATAAGGCAACTGAGTTTTTATGATAAAATGATATTTCTATCAGTTTAGAGTTTTCGCCACTTGAATTTCTATTTATACCTAAAATTCCAAACATGTCAACCCTTAAAATCAAAGATATTCGTGAGTTTAGATCTTATTTTAAGACAGAAGTAAGATCATACTCTCAAGATTCTAATAGGGGTAAGGCAATCATAGCTACGAAATCCGCCGCTTAAGTCAAACAAAAAGTTGAAAGTCGGTATTTAGCGGCGGAACTTCCTGCTCCATGTTGAGCGGATGTAATCCATATCTACGAATATGCTCGGTTCTGTAAGGAGCAAAGGCTCGAAGCGTAGATTTTTTGATGTTATATCCTTCTTCAGTTAACTCTTTTAGAACTCTAGTCATTTCCTGTGTATTATAGAGAATGAGTAAATTAGCAACTAGATGGTTGTATTTGATGACTTTGATTTGCTCATGTCTTAGGTTTTCTCGGATTTCTCCTTTATTAGCAAACGCTATCCATTTGGCAAATTTATTAAATCCTTCACTTTTAGTAGTGGCGGCATTAATAGTTTTTCTTAGTTCGGGATCGTGGTAGTATTGTAGCATAAAGCCGGTTCTTACTGCCCTGCCCAATTCTCTAAAAGCGTAATACAGTTTATTTTTTCTACTGTGTGATCCAAGTTTTTTCAATATAGCTGAAGGGGTCAATTTACCTGCTTTAATGGATAATGCCACTCGTAGCATATCTGGTAAGTGTGTCTGGATCAACTTCCAATTAATCGGTTCGCCAAATATTTCTTGGATGTGTTTATAATCCTTACTGGTATCTGGTTGGTACATAGTCAATACCTTATTCTTTTTGATTCTAGGCATTAACTGGATACCTAGCAAATAAGCCAAGCCAAAAACAGGAAAGCTTTGTGCGTGTGTATCTCCATGCAATACATTGGGCTGAATATTTGATTCATTTTTCATCAAACCATCTAATATATAAATAGCTTCGTAAACTCCACAAGGGATAAAGTGAGAGAACAATGCAATGTATTTGTCTGATACATGATAGTAAGCGATACCACCGTAAGATTTATATCGAATATGATATGCTGCTAATAGATTCTGCTCATACACGTCCCATTTCGTTCCATCCGCAGCGGCTGTTTGACCGCTTCCCCAGAAGCTAGGCAATTGGAATTTATTGTACTGGTTGATGACTTTTACAATGGCTTGGTCTAATCGTTTCTCGGAGATATGCTGCGCATTTAACCAAGCAATTTGTTTTCGATTGATCCCTCTGATGCTTCGAGCTGTTTCATTTGGTCCTAAATTACAACCATAACAAAATAAGGTGCTTACAAAACGGGCTGCATAGTCACCAACCCTAGATTGATAGCCAGATGGTTGACCAAACCCCTTGCTTAGGTGTAGCCATTTTTCATTACGAGCAATAACATCTAAAATACCCGTTTGCTCCATTCGCTTTTTAAACTGTTCGTCCAAAAATTTATATTCTTCATCTTTGGGGCTGGCGACAATAGGACTCACTACTAAAGCACCATTTTCCAATCGCACAAATTCATTTTTAGTAAAACCATCATCCATTACTTTAGCAGCAGTCAACATCCAGTTTTTCAATTGAGCAGTCAATTTTTCGGGGTCTGAAGGAATACCACTAATCGTTTCATAAGTTGGTATTTGTTCGTAGTATTCTTCCCAACTAAGATAGCGTTTGGTATAATCATCATACTCCAAGCTGTTATCAATATACATATCTCCACTCCGTAGCTGTCGGGCTAATTCTGTGAATACGCATAGCTCAAAGAAACGCCGATTTACCGTTTCTACTTTACTTTGTCTGGTTGTTTTACCCGTTACTAGTTTACGCCATTTATCAGGTATCCAGCTTATGTCTAATTCCGCTGTTTCCAAAAATTCCCTTTTTGTAAATTGATGTTGATATAAAAAATTGACACATTCTTTAAAGTTACGCTGCTGTGAGGTAGTTTCTAATTTAAAATTGACAAGGCAATTAAAGAACAAAAATCGCTTGCTTTTATACAGCTTTGGAAGAAAGTAGAATTCATTATCTTGGCTAACGGCTAGGTGTGCTTCACAGCTATTGACGAGCGTTTGTATTTCGGCTGGCATTGTTTTTTCAATAGCCTTAAATCGTTGAGGAACTGTACCTTCTGTCTGGTAAGCTTTGGTGAATCTAAGTAACTGCTCAACTAAAGAGGTAGTACTCTGTATTTGATTCAGATGATAAGCATCTAAGGCTACCTTAGCTTTATTGTGCAGTTGTTTAATATGCTTGATAAACAACCGAACCAAATTATCGGTCGCTTTAGCCGTTTGTAATTGTACCAATAAAACGGCATAAGTATATTGTCGTTTAAGGTCTAATCGTTTGAGTTGAGTAAAGTTAGTAGCGTATGCTTCATAGCAGAATTGCTCATACTTGGCGGCAGGTAAATCTATTTTAATCGATAGTAGTTCCTGCCATCTCAATAGTGAGTCCACATATTTAGCGTATAATTTTACACTGTTAACCGTAGGTTTATCGGGTTCTTGCTTTAACAAGTACCATCTACTTTTTTCTCCTTTTGGTACAGGTTCTAACAAGCGTTGAATCTTGGTAATTTGTATAGCGCTGAGTCCATCCGCAATATTTTGAAAGCATTGCTCATTGAAGTTATATCGGATTTGATAAGCGGCTCTATCAAGTGTCGAGAATCTAGGTAATTCAAAACTTTGTCGAATTAGTTCTTCGATCATTACATTGATAACATCTGGAATATGCTCTTTGGTTTGTACGGCTTGTTTAGCTGCTTTTTCAAAACAAAGAGTAGTGGCTTCACTAATGGAGCGTACTCCCATGAATTGTCGAATGTAATCTAAATGGCGGTTTCGTGTACCAGATTCATCATAGTTTTTAGGAGGTTGCAATTCAAATAAGCTACCCAAGTAAGTAGAGATATATTTTTTGATGGTAGTAGGTATAGTATCCCACAAAACAAAATACCCTAGCCGTTGAAAAACCTTTAGATGAGTCAACAAACCGAATTGACCTTCCAAAGAGCGAGTATGCTTTTTAGCAAATGCTAATTCTTCACTGGTAGGTGAGTAGAACTTGACCAACTCTGTTTCTTCAATATGCGACTTCAATCTAGGATAAGCTGTTTCATGTATGGCTGCCATATTTTACATTTTATTAAGTGGATAAAAACAAGTATTTTTGTCCATGCAAAATTGATGCCCGTAACTCCTTGATTTTCAGTAGCCAAAAAACTGGATTTTCGTAGGGGTTTTTGTCCACCCTAAATTGATTAGGAAAAAAATGATGAGAGCTGCCCTTTATGCTAGAGTTTCCACTCGTGACCAACAGACCCTTCCCATGCAGTTGAAGATAATGAAGGACTATGTAAAAAACAGAGGATGGGATACCGTCATTCAAATAGAGGAAACTTCTTCTGGTATCAAGGAGCGTAAAAAAAGAGAAACGATTTTAAATGCAGCCAAGCGAAGAGAGATAGATGTTATTGTTGTATGGAAATTAGATAGATGGGGAAGGTCTTTGGTTGAACTAATTAATGAATTACAAGATTTGAATGTTTTAGGAGTCGGGTTTGTTTCTATAACAGAGGCATTAGATTTTACTACGCCATCGGGAAAAGCGATGGCTGGAATGTTGGCAGTCTTTGCTCAGTTTGAGCGAGATATGCTAAGTGAACGGGTAAAGGCTGGCATCGCTCACTCTAGAGCAAACGGCAAATCTCATGGTAGACCCAAAACTGCTGCACTTAAATCGGATATGATAAAACAGATGGATAAAAATGGATTAAATAAATCACAAATTGCAAGACAATTGGGAATTAGTAGAACTTCTGTTAGGCGAATTCTTAAAATAGATAATACTTGCTAATTTATCGGAAATTTATCAAGCAATGAAATGTCTTACTTACATTATCAAATGTCTTCTCTTGTTGCTTCTCATAACACAATGTTCAAAAGAATCTATTCAGCCTCTTTCTATTGAAGAAAAGTTGATTGGTACATGGGAATTACGTGAAATGCTTAATTTTAATACTTATAATGACACTTTATGGCATGATGTGCCACCTCCATATTTCAAGATTATTTTCAAGTCTAATAGCACTTTTCATACTGAATTCCCCTTAGAAATTTACAAAGAAGAAGAAGAACAGGGAATATATGAAGTGAGAAGAACAGGGGCAGATATAGGAATATCCTTTAAATCACAAACACAATATGGATGGAGGATAATTGATTTTAAGAGCAATAGATTAACTGTTGGTTTAGGGCAAGGAAGAGAGTTAGAAGTAAAGATAAAGTACTATAAGATAGAGTAAGTAAGAGACATAAAAAAATGAAGAAATCAGCCATTACAGAGTCATTTCCTGTAATTAGCTACTTTGCTTAAACAAGTTGTTTTATTCAAGCGGCGGATTTCGTAGCTATGATTGCCTTACCCCGAGAAAGATTGCCAATGTTTATTCCCTGTCATGCCTTTCTGCGAATGTGCGGTTTGTGTAGAACCAGAACCAGAAGATTTTTGTGATCGAATGGGACTTATCAATCTAAGCAATGAAACCAATAAGGAGCGCGTATTCAATATTAAACTACCTCCTACTTTCCGATTGGATGGTAAAGAAGTAGAGATGGCTGTTACAGTTATCTATCCTAATAATGAAAATACAGATGGTATAATCAACTTGGTTTTTGATCCAAATATTAGTCCTTTGCTTAATTTGTTTTGGGTAGATAATGAGGGTAATTTTCTTAGAAAATATTCGGAAAAAGAACGTTTAGGGAAAGGAGATTATAATTTAAAAATACAATTAAAAAGTAATGAAAATATTTATAAGATTTACTGCTTTACCTTAACTGAAAAACTTGACAAAATCCTAATAGAACAAGCAAGCTTTGGTAAAGAAAATGGACGAGCTAAAGTGGTTTTAGATAACAATAAAAATGAAGATAAATTTACTTTTGAATGGACTAAGTCAGATAGTAACTCCGCAGAAGCAAATAATTTAGGGGCGGGTAATTATAGCGTAGTCATTACTTCAAAAGACCAGCCTGAATGCACCCATACTATTCCTTTTACCATCAATGATGAGCAAGGAAAATATATTCCTTGCGCAGACCCTTACTCCTTCTGGGTAACGATCCTTTTACCTGGGTGGACCAAAAAATATAGAGACTATGAATTTAGAAAATATTTCTATGATTTAATTATCAAAGAAGCACCTGCCCATATCGCTTTTAGATTGGTTTGGTTAAGTCCAAAAGATATGTGTAAGGTTGAAAACCAATACATAGACTGGCGAAAATGCTTGGCCAATAAATCATGCGATACATCCAATACACGCAATGAACTATGTGAAATGGTGGAGTGTTTATCTACTCTTTCTGATATGCCACCATGCCCTGTTGAAACGGAGAATGTAAACTTATGTGCAGATAAGGATACCCAAAAGATTCGTATTCACAAGGCTTCCTTATTCACAAGTTTATTATTTAATAAGTATACCGACTTTGATACAGTAAGCCAAGTATTTCCTGACTTTATTGGCAGTACGAGTAATTATTTTACTTTACCCACTATATCATTTCCAACGATTTTTAACCCGATAACATTTCAGCCTCCACCCACTCTTACCGCAGAAACAGATCCCTCTTCTCCTATAGGAGCGGTAGTTAATGCTATTCCCAAGCAAGTAAATATTCCTAATAATAGCAAACGTAAAAAAAATAAAAGCAAAAAACCTAGTGCCAAGAAGGTGCAGCTAATCAAAGATTGGCAAGGTCCAAGAAGACTGAAATATATCGCCAATATCAAAGCCATTGAAACCAAGCAATTGGCAAAAACAAGCAGCTATAAAAAAGTAACAGCTTTTCTAAAAACAACAAATCCCGACATCACTGCTTATGAAAAATTAGTAGACTATATCATCCGCTATGCCATTAAAAGAAAAGGAGGCACTAGCAATGAGCACTATTTTGTTTTAATCCATAATGCCACCGCTCATTTACTGGATCAATTAATTGTTACTGATACTAATAAACTACAATATAAAGAACAATTGACAGCTTGCTTAGAAAAACAAAAAGCCGTACAAGCCGACTTCCAAATATTATTGGATTTCTGGCAATCTAAAGCATTAAAGAAAATAACGAAAGCAAAAGTCATTAACGCTTATCAAGAATTGATAAAAACTATAGTTCTTTGACAATTTTAAAAAAATGATGATTGCTTATAGGACTTTACCACGGGGTCGCTTTCTGCGCCCCCGTGGTTTTAACCTTTGAGTTTTAATAATTTTAAATTTCGGGGGCGCAGAAAGCGACCCCGAAATAGAGAACCTAAAAAATAGGAATCCATGCCCCACATAATAGGCAAACAAATCATAGAACTAAATTTATCCAATGCCAAGAACGCCTTCCACTTGCAGCATACAATAAGTCAATTGTATTGGCAGCGGATCATCAAAGAATTAGAAGTGATATTTGATCAAATTGCTCCAGGAAAGGAAGTGATACAAATTAATCAATTAGAAATAGATTTAGGCGACCTATCTTCTGAACAATTATTACAAGGAACGTTTATAAAAGACTTAAAAATAAAAATAGAAACAGCCTTAACAGATTTAGAGACCAACAAACCGCAACAAATTAAAAAACAGTCCGCAGCACAAACAGTTTTCAGTCAATGGATCTATTTTTTACAAAATGGTTTTTTTGAGAATCATCAAAGCATACCATCAAAAGACTGGGAAAACCAGATTTTAAGAAGTATAGAAAATACCTCTGCTAGGCTAAGCATTGCACAGAAAAACATTGCCGCCAATCCAGCAGTATTGACTCGATTAATCGGACATCATAGTACCCAGTTCTTGCAACAATTGATAGCGCTTTTTACAGATTTACCACAACACGAATTGTCTAGCTTTATAGAAGAATGGCAGCAATTATTGATAAAAGGAAAAGAGCTTGAAAAAGACAAAGGAGCAATGCCTAGTGGTAAAGTAATTAGACATCAATTTTGGAAATTTGCAGTAACTACTTGCTTTGTCAAATCAGAAAAAAGAAGTACCGATTGGTTGATTGGCGCCTATCTGCAGCAAAATATTGAAACCCCTTTATTTAAAACCATTTGTCAAATCGTAGAAAAAGAAAAGCAAGTGTATCCTGTTTTTCAAAAACTAGTTCAGCAAAAAGAGTTTTGGGAAAGTAATCATAATGACGAATTAACTACCCATATAGAAGAACCATCTACACCCCAAAAAGAAGTAGCACAGAACACCTGGCATATACCGCATGCAGGAGTAATATTACTACATCCTTTTCTAGTTCATTTTTTCAAAAAATTAGAACTATTAGAAAAGAATACATTTAAATCCGAAGAGACTCAACATAAAGCCATTTTGTTAATGGACTACTTAGCGACTAAAACTGTAAATATCCCTGAATACAACCTAGTTTTAGCCAAATTATTATGTGGACTACCGCTTAATACCCCCATCAATTATTTAGTTCAACTAAACACCGAAGAAAAAGCAGAAGCAGAAAAACTCTTACAAGCTGCCATTGATCATTGGGGCGCTCTAAAAAAAGCTTCTCCCGATGGACTAAGAGAAGGCTTTCTGAAACGAACAGGCTTATTAAAAAAATTACCCACAGGATGGAAGTTGCAAATTGAACAACAAACGATGGATCTTTTATTAGATAGACTTCCTTGGGGCTTAGGTATTGTGAAACTTCTTTTTATGGAAGAAATGCTTCGGGTGGAGTGGCGGTGAGAAAGAGGGGAGAGGTTAAATCAATACATAAGTACTCCATACATTACTCATTGTCAGAACAGGATTATTAAGATTTTAAGATAAGCAGGATTAAGGCATAGCTATTAAGTGTGAATCTTATTCATCTTAGCATCTTATAAATCCTGTTCTGACACTGTATTGAATACTTATATCAATACCATGTAAGAAATTGTTATTGAGTTAGATATAAAAAACAAAGATTTCGACCTATTTGATATCTTTTGTGGTTCAAAATTCACTCATTCAAAAATTCAAAATTAATAAGTGAAAGCTGCTGAAAATACAAGTACCACCACTGCTCGCTCCAATGATACTAAAGCGAGTGCACCTTTCTTTCAGAAGGAGGGGCAGGATACTTTTTTTTCAGCTGAAAAAAGTAAGCAACAACCCTTTTTTCAAACGAAGTTAACGATTGGACAGCCGAATGATAAGTATGAGCAGGAGGCGGATCGTACAGCAGATAAAGTAGTACAAAGGTTAAGCAACAACAATCATTCTACCTATCAGAGCAATATAGTAGGGATTCAAACAAAATCGGAAGACCAAGAGGAAATTAATAGAAAGGAAGATATAGAAGAAGAAAACAACCTCCAAAGAAAATCGATTTTTGAAAGTAAGGAGGATGGCAATACTTCGGATGTACAAACGAAACCTATTGCTGCGCCAATCATTCAGCAGCAAACCCAGCATACCGAACAAGAAGAACTCCAACAAAAAGAGGAGGAGCTTTCAAAAACAGAATTAGATATTGAGAAAAAGCCCATTTTTGAAAGCAACACAGAAACACCACCAGAAGAGAATACAGTCCAAACAAAATCAAGTCAAGAAAACACCGCATCGGCTGATTTACAAAGTCGCTTAAGTGGTAGTAAAGGAGGTGGGCAAGCTCTATCCGCTAGTACTCAAGAATCCATGGGTTCTGCAATGGGGGCAGATTTTAGTGGCGTAAAAATCCATACAGGAAGTGATGCCATTGCAATGAATCAAGAACTAGGAGCACAAGCTTTTACCAATGGGTCGGATATTTATTTCAATGAGGGCAAATATGATACGAGTTCTACAGCAGGTAAACATTTGTTGGCGCATGAGTTGACGCATACCGTGCAGCAAGGGGCGGCGATTCAGCAAAAGAAGATGGTTAAGCAGAGTACTAAACCGAAAGTACAAAGAGGCTTATTAGGTTGGATTAAAGATAAAGTAAGCCAAGGAGCAGAATATGTAAAAAAGAAATTGAAACAAGGACTAAATTGGGCAGCGGAAAGAACGATTCCAGGCTATCAATTATTAAATATTGTTTTAGGTAAAAATATAATAACAGATAAAAAAGAGGAGCGAACTGGCGTTAATTTAATTAGAGGCTATATGAGGCTTCATCCTGTGACAGGTTCTATTTTATTGAATCAATTAGAGCAAACAGAATCTCTGACCACCGCAGGAAAATGGGTGGAAGAAAGAGTAGCGGAATTTGGAATTAATTTTAATGATATTTCTAGGCGAATTGGTTTGATGTGGGAGGAGATGGATATCATGAGCGGCGTAGATTATAATATTCAAATCTTTAAAAAATACCTCGGTGGGATTATAGGTAAATTTTTCGCATTCTCTAAGGTAGTTTATAAGAAGACCAAAGAATTAAGAGTAGAAGGGGCTTTAAGATTAGTAGGTGCTCATGAGTTATTGGAATCTTTAAAAAAGAGCCCTGAGGCAATGAAAAGGGTAGTAGAAAATCCTAAAATCATTTTCAAGTATTTTATTGATGCCTTAAAGCAAGGATTTCAATCTTTCAAAGATAATTTTGGGATACATTTCAAAAATGCCCTTTTTGGTTGGTTATTTGGAAAGGCTGCAGAAATGGGCGTTACCATGCCAAAACAAATGAATATTGCGGGCTTATTTGGTTTAATTGCTCAGATATTAGGACTAACGTATCAGTATATTCGAAGCTTAGTAGTAAAAGCACTTGGTCCTAAAGGAGAAAAAATTGTCTCTAAGCTAGAAAAAACAGCAGAAATTATTATTGATTTTTATGCTAGAGGGCCTATTGCCTTATGGGAAAGAGTTAAGAATTTCTTGACCAATTTGAAGGATATGGTCTTTCAAAAAGTCACAGAATTGGTTACTGGTGAAATCATTAAAGCAGCAGTCGGTAAGTTGGTTTCTATGCTCAATCCTGCGGGCGCAATTGTACAATTAGCCTTAACCATCTATCGAGTGGTTAAGTACTTTATTGATTGGTGGGATACCATCAAAGAAATAGCTAATGGAATATTAAGTACCATTACAAAAGTAGCCCTTGGCTCAGTTGGTGGGGCAGCTAAATTTGTAGAGAACCTATTTGGCAAAGCCATGAAGCTGATTATTGCCTTTTTAGCTCGTATCTTTGGATTAGGAGGGATTGCTGAAAAGGTAAAGGTGTTGATTAAAAAGATTTCTGATCCTGTTAAGGAGGCTATGGGGAATGTGGTGAATTGGATTGTGAATATGGGGAGTAAATTGTGGGGTAAGTTGATGGGGAAGGGGAAAGAAAAAAATTCTGACAAAGATACTAAAGATGGTAAAATAGCACCTGAGTCTTTCACCATGAGTGGGAAATCTCATACTCTAACTTTTGAGAGAGATGAGATTATGATGGAAAGCATTAAGAGAAAAATAATAACGAAATTAAATAAACTAAACCATGAAGTAATTGTAGATATAAATCATCCAAAATGGAAAGGTAATGGAGATAACATAAAAAATGGATCAAAAGGGTTAAGGGAAGCAGCTAAAACAACAAAAACAACATTAACCTCTGCAAAACAAGCAAAAGACCAAAATAAAATAAATAAAGCAAAACAGTCATTGGGATTATTGGCAAATAATATTTCAAAATTTGCAAATAAATATGGATTAACAGATTTTGAAAATGCCTCTGATGTAAAAGCTGATTATATAGCAGACAAAGTCACAGTTTACTTCAGTGTTAAAAAAACTTTTTATGATGATAATACTGCTAAGAAAGCAGGAAAAAGTACTGGAGGATTAAAAGAATATGAGAGACAACTTGAAGGGCAACAAAAGGGCATTAACAGTTTAACTATTGATAAGTGGCAATCAAATAGAAAAAAATATTTAATTCAAGGAAGAGCACCAGAATCATCTGGAGAGCAAAAAAGACAAAGAGAAAAACTAAAAGCTACTACTATAAATAGAGTATATATAGAAGCACTTGATAGAGGTGAGGAAATGGACATTGAAAAAGCAACTCGTATTGTTGAAAAAGAATATGCAGCACTACACGACCCTGATCAGGTAGCTGGAGGAGACTCAAACATGATTACTAGTTTAGGAAGAATGGATATTAATTCTTCAATTGGTAGTCAATGGAAAAATAAAATACATACAGTTGATGTAATGGTAGAAAAAATGTTTAAAAAATTTAATAAAGACCAACGCTCAAAAGTAAAGATGAATGTTGAGTTAGAAATTCGAAAAAAATAAAATAAAATAAAATGGAATTTAATCAATACATATTTAATCAAGGAAAAGTGCTTCATAAAAATGAAGTTTCTTGCGAGATTATAAATCAATATAAAGATATACTTCCTAAGCAAATAATAGAATTGTGGAAAAAATTTGGATTCTCAGGTATCTCCAAAGGTCTAATTTGGTTAACCCCTCCCGAATTATACGATTTTATTAAGAGTGATTGGGAACGGGTAAATAATGTGCTAGCTTTAAAAGACCAATTAGTTTATTTGGTAGGCCGTTCCTCATTTGGAAATTTAATGTTTTATATAATTGAAGATGAAGGTGATAGTTATTTTGCTATAGTAGATATTCTATTCAATAAATTCCATATTGTGGGAGGTACTGAAATTAATTTCTTTTTCAAGATTTGGCTTAATGATAAATCTTTTACCGAAATGTATTTTTCGGAAAAACTATTCAAAGAATGTTTTGACAAACTAGGTCCTTTAAAACCTGATGAATGTTATGGTTTTGTTCCTTTACCTGTCTTAGGAGGAGAGAAAAACATAGAATACGTTCAAAAAATAAAATTCCAAGAATACTTAAAAATTTGTGCACAAAGCTTAATTTGATAAAGTATATTGAAGAACTAAAAACAAGCTGAACTATTTTTAGACAGCGATAAAGAATTTATAGTGATAACAGATAAAGGGGTTTAATTGAAATTATAAAATCACTAGTTTTAGCCAAAAGGAAAAGCATAAAAACTAAAAAACAAAATCCATCATGCAATCCCTACAAAAAACAGAATTCCATCTAAGTGGTCAACAATCCTTTGCTCGGTTATTTCCAGAATTAAAAGCATTGGAGATAAGCGATAGCGATTTGCGCAAAATAGCTGCTGATATGGCCAAGCGAGAAGGCAAATGTACCGATAGCAAATGCGTGACCAATGGCTTAGGCATCTTCGGGCAATTTCTAGCGCACGACATAACCTTTGAAGTAACATCAAAATTCCGTGCCAGTGCGGCTACAAAAATATTGGAAAACCATCGATCCATACAACTAGACTTAGATTGTATGTATGGGCAGTGGACGCAGGATTTTTTGTACAATAAAGACGACAAAGAAAAGCTATTACTAGGCAAATATTATAATGATAAGGTCAAGAATGTTTGGCAAGATTTGCAGCGCAATAAACAACAAAAAGCCATTATTCCAGATGCTCGAAATGATGAAAATATTATAGTGTCTAGGATGCACGCCCTCTTTATAGAATTCCATAATTCGATGATCGATTATCAGCGAAAAAATTGTGGGAAGCAAAGCGTTTATAAGGATTGTCGACAAGAGACGATTTGGCATTACCACTGGCTTATTATTCATGAGTTTTTAAAAAAAATAATAGCACCCGACATTTTTGAGGATATATTTACCAATGGGTCCACTTACTATTGTCATCCAACTATTCTACCATTAGAGTTTACGGGCGCCGCCTTTAGAATGGGGCATTCGCAAACTAGAAATACTAATAGGATTAATGCCACTACCGAAAAAGGCCTATTTGAACTAGGCGCTTTCCAAACAATGGAAGAGTATGTAGATTGGAAATATCTATTTGATTTTGGAGATGAAAAGGTACAGTATGCCAAAAAGATAGATACCAATATTGAAAAAGTATTCCATGATATTCCTTTTATCAGAACCGATGATCGTTGGCAACGTTCCCTCGCTTATCGAAATCTAAAAAGAGGGGGGGCGCAGTTGCGATTTGACACACAAATATCTACCGTTTATTTAAGTTGTTGAT
>CAYOBX010000110.1:0-14034 GCA_964402245.1 uncultured Saprospiraceae bacterium
TCTCTATTCTACAAGTTGTAGGGTTTCAAATTTTTGCCTTACAAATAGCACATTTTTAACAGTGAGCATGCCATTTTTGATGATATTAGAATTAAAAGAGGCTTGCTGAATCGTCATTCAGCAAGCCTCTTTTAATTCTTTCGTCGTTACTAAGTATTCGGAAATATATTCCAAATGGGATAAAAAAGTGATTTTGGGAAAGATGGTTTGATGGCCTGACTGTTTGATTGTCAACCTCGTACAAACCATCAAACAATTTAACCATTTTACACCATGCGGAGTATAGTAAAATCATTTACCATCAGGACATTTTAAGTCTCCAAAGTAGTATACTATTCCTACTGTTAAAAAAGCGTAAGAATCTTTATTTTCTCTATTACCACGTTGTCTACCAGGCTCACCAATTTTTTCTGGGAGAGGCAACGATCTATCAGATAAAGCAATAGATAAGTCTCCTCTAAGATTTTCTAGATCATTTTCTTCAGGATAGACCGTACTGACATCATCAAGGTAATCTGAAAATAACCTTCTACCACTCAATTCTACATTGATACTCCATTCATAGTTAATATCTATTTTTAAACCTGCACCGAATGCTAGACTACCAGTCGTCGTATAATATTCTTCTCCTGGAAACTGTCCCTCGGTACCTAATGGTCTTAAATCTACTAACTCAGTAGCACCAGAACATTCCCCTACGGGGATATTTGGATCATTTACACAATAGGTAGTTTGGGGATTAAATTGAGAAACTGCGAATCCAGCAAATAAATAAGGAGAGAAGAATTCATCATTGCTACCATGAAAATAGGGTAGAAAGTTGAATTCTATTTGGGCAGATAAGTCTAATATGCTGGATTGAAAATTTAAATTTCTTCTTCTTTCAAAAGTATTATTGGAATTAATATCATCGGCACTAACCTGACTTACTGCACCAGCGACCTTGAAAGCAACACGTTCATTAAAATTATATCGACCTACAATTCCAAATGCTGCCTTAGGCTCTGTTATTCTAAAATCAGTATTTAGATCTCCAAAATAATGAGCAATTCCTGTAAAAACGCCTAGTTCTGCCCCTTGTTGGGCTTGCACCGCTAAAAAATTTGAAAAAAATATACCAACCACTAATAACCGCAATATCATTTTAATTAAATTTTATGTCTATAATTTATCTTTCCTTACGGGATAAACGAGCGGAATATAAAGATATTACTACCACTTACATTTTTAATGTAAAATAAGTAGCACTATTGTTAGTTGGTTCCAACTGAATCTGGAAAGGTGTTTAAAGATACTAAGTAGAATAAATAATCAGAATAATTACGATTAAATAAGTTCAATGTTACTATAGCAAGGAGTATAGAAACACATAGAGGGCTTGGCGATAAAAATCCCCAAACCCTCTATGACAGATTATAACAAAACGGTATTCCTATTTTGTTATAACTTCATGGTTCTTTGACAAAGCTCGTGGTCAATGAACGTAACTTATTAGATCAATGCCCTTATAAGTATGGGTTATTTCACAATATTAATATTAGAGAGTAGTCCATCTCTGTAACTTCTTCCTATGGGCAATTTGTCTTGACCAACAGTTAGTTCATTATTAGAAATATCAATATCATCCACCTGATTTATTGCGACAATATAAGCACGATGAATCTGTTGAAAAATACCTTTAGGAAGTTGGCCTAAGACCTTTTTCAATGATATTTTTAGTACAAACCGTTTATTACCTACATAAACCATACTATAATTACCTTCAGCTTTGATCCAAAGTACCTCATCAAAAGGAATTTTCTTTAAAATATTGTTTTGTTTAATAAAGAAAGCATTCATTTAGTTCAACCATTTAATATTCGTGAAATTAACTAGAACTATTCTAGTTTTTAGAACTGTGAGTTAGATTTTGTTTTACATATGCTATTATATCTTACTAAAATAGCTATGGATACTACATCGAATGTGCGTCTATAGGAAGACCTACTTATGATAATAGCTTAAACTAATCTAGAAATACTGATTTTGGAATCTATCCTATAGTAAGGATAACAATAGACCAAACAAACTTGCCAGTTTTGATGTCTAGTAATTGATATGTATTGACCTCTTAGGAGGGTCAATTCGTAACTTATACACTACGACCTTAGGGAGGTCATTTATTAGATTTTTAAAGTGCTAAAACTACTAAAAGACTATATTTATTGATGGAGATTTGCAAAAAGAGGTTACGAATAGTGAGAAAATCTATTTAATAGTCAAATAATAGCTGCTTAATAGTTAGAGTACAATTAGAAAGTTTGAATTTATAGACTCTAAAATATTGATTTTCAGCTTATCTAAACTTAAATGTGTTCTAAGTCAGACATAAAAGCTATCTTTTATTCCAACTTTTGACTCTTTGTAGAAAACGTTTTTCACTAAATTTCCATCTACCAATCTCTGTTTGGCTTTCCAGTATTTCCTCTTCTTCCGAAGAAAGTAAGTTATGGAAAAAGTCAATACCTGTAAGTGCTTCCACTTCGTCAATCGTAACAGCAAAATTCGATAAATGTTTATCACTAACTTTATTATCTAAAATAAATCCAATTGCTTTTGTCTCTGGTGGAGTAAGATCTAATAATACTTTATAGTAGGTTCTTGGCACACTGACTTGATTTCTACCTATTTTATCAATGGAACTTACGGTTAGCACAGGGCCACTTACGACATATAAGTGCTTATATTTTTTTGCCCAATCTCTCGTGTTTTCTTCTAACTCTCTCCAGATTCCTCCATTAAAATTTCTGAGTTGAGGACTCATATTACTCATGTAAAATGTTTCAGACATCGCCCTTTTGTCAAAATTCATATCTCCCGCAGGGACTAAGTGACCACGATCATATCCAGAACGCTTATAATCGGAGGGATAGGCCGATTTGGTTCGAACTTTAGGATCTGGTCGGAAATTATCAGATCTTCCAACTCCTTTTCTTTGAAATTGTTCTCGTTTTAATTCATAGGCGACCCATTCTGGTTGTTCATGTTCTTCAGAATAAGACATCGTATAGTACTGATGTTTAATGATCTGGTTAGTAGTAGAAGTCGGTAGGTAATTATTGGTACTGCTTATTGATCCATTATTTTCTTCCTGCTGTCCTTCTGAATAATTTCCTTCTTCATAAGTAGTGGTGTCGCCTATATATTCAGATGATCCAGTCATAAAATAATAGAGACCCGCTAAGAGAATCGCTAATAAGCCTACTTTAGTTTTAGGTCCTATGCTGAATAGAGAATGATCTCGATTTGATGATGTCATATTTTTTTTAGTTGGTAAGTAAGGCAAGTTTATTCAACGATCAAAAGCTACCCTCGTAATTATCTGATTATTATTTTTTAGCCTGCCGACTATTGGCCGAAAAAAACTCGGCGACTGAAGTCGCCGCTACACTGGCATCTAGAAGAATGTCTATTAGATGGATAATCTTGTCGTAAATTACTTCGTAAAAATGCAGTTTTTATTTTATAAACGCTAGACTATGAAAATAAAAAAGGCCCCTTACTCCAAGAGGAGCAAGAGGCGTTAACCCAAAAACCGAAATTATTAGCCTAAGTATAATTCTTGAAAATGATTGTTTTTATTGTTACACTATTTATTATTCAATGACAAGCATTTTTTTAGTCTCAATGGCATCTGCTGTTTCTAATTGGTAATAGTACATACCTTTAACAGGTAAATCATGATGCTGAATAGTAATCTCCTGGTAGCCAGCGGTATATGCTGCTGTATAGGTCTGGATTATTTGTCCATTGATATTGATGACGCTAAGAATAGCTTTTTGCGCCTTGCTTAACTCAAATCCTATGACCGTATTCCTTTTAAAAGGATTAGGTCTATTTTGATATAATTGGAAAGTAGTAGTAGGTTTATTTAGCTGTACTTTTAGCAAGCTAGGTATTCCTGAATTCGTACGGTCCATATAAACTTCAGCGGGGAGATAATCTTTTTGTAATTCAATGGCTGCTGAAATACTATTGGTAGTATGAACTTTTGCTTTGATAGTAAATAAGGTTGCATTATCAGGTATGCCTCCCGATACAGCTTGATTCCAGCTAGTAGATATTATACCTTTATTCTGTATCCAAGAAAAATTATTACTGGTCATATTGGGGAAATTGCCAGGAATTAATTCTACCACTTCTAATTGACTTTGATCTATTTGTAGAGCAAATTGATAGCCTAGTAATTGGTCCACATTATTGGCAGTTACAGGTATTTCTATTATAGATCCAGCAGTAGCTTTAGTAGGTGCTATTGTCAGGTTCCAATAATCAGATGCTTTTCTACTTTCTCCTTGAATTATAGTATTGGTAGTAGATGCACTAGTATTTAGATCTCCAATTTTTACAGCAATGAAACCGCCAATATGCATATCTTTTCCTGGTGCATTATCAATTGTATATACCTCTGGAAAATACTCCTGTAGTGGATTCGTAGGATCATCAAATGAGAAATCTCGCTTGATAAAACGCCAAGAGGTATTATTGGGGAAATCAGGAATTAACCGTAGAATTAATTTTCTTAGGATGACCAAGTCATAAGCAGTGATTGTTCCAGATCTATTAATATCTGCGGCGATCAATTTATACGGTGAATTGATAAACTGTAAGCCGAGAATATGTCTATTCATGACCACTAAATCATAAGTAGAAATACCATTCATATGGTCATAATTTCTTTCTGGAAAAATGGTGTAGTCTTTTCCTGTTGGAATAGAATCTAAGTTAAAGACACCATGTTCATCTGTCATAGAACTTGTCGTAGATGTTTGTCCGATATTATCGTTAATAGATACTAAGACTTGTTCTAGTACGACCCCGTCTTCATTCGTAATATTTCCACTAATATTAATAGCAGACTTATTTTTAGGACAAAGATTGTTAGGATCTCTTACATTGATTTGACCCGTACAAGAAGATACATTGCCAGATTCATCTGTTACGGTTAAAGTAATTGCATTACTACCTATTTCATCACAAGTAAAGAAGGTAGGGCTCACTCTTAATGTTAGATTTTCAAAAGCAGTACAATTGTCCGTAGAGGATTGTCCAATGATCTCTGGGGATGGCACTGCTGCAAAATCTCCACTCTTTGGTATGACTACTAAATCAGGAAATAAGCATCTTGCTACAGGCATCGTATTATCGACAATAGTGATTAAGTAAGAACAGGCATCTTGATTGCCACAATCATCTGCTACTGTATAGCTTATTTTGTGGGTGCCAGGACCATAGTTGCCACTAGCAGTGCCTGTACTACCAGATAAATCCTCTGTACCATCATTTTGTAAATCTATGCTAAATGTATATTGTAATAAATTACCAGGGGTACAATCATCCGATGCGGATCCAATGATATTGACAAACGTGGAACATTCGTTTGCTCCTAGATTAATGGTTTCATTAGTGGGGCAAGCGATAACAGGGGCTACATTATTAACTAAACTAATTATTTGGGTAAACACAAACCTTCCACCTGCTGTTGGTTGATCTACATTATAATTACACCAGTCAATGATTTCCCAAAGTCGATGTATTTCAAAGCACCCACTAGCAACATTTTCATTGTCTAAGTTACTGTCTGTATATGTTACAAATATATTATTACAAGTACTAGTTACTTCAAAACTAGGCTGGTTGAAACCTTCAGGTAAATCTTCTGGTAACAAGGACTCACCACCGCAAGCTAAGGCTAAATAATCATGTGGCCAGATAATACTATTTTCATTAAAGGTGGATTCATTTTCTATAGTAAGTGTTTGTGTACAAGTACCAGTAGTAACCCCTCCATCTATTATAGAAAAAATTCTGGTAATTGTTCCTGCGCCACAGTCATCTATATTGAAATTATTTTGAACCTGAAAATTAGGTTGACCACAATTATCTGCGAGTGTTGGTGCACCAAATGCATTCAAATCTCCATAATCTGTTTGACAAGCAATCGTCAGATTAGCAGGACATTGAATGTTCGAACCATTGTCATTGATAACTAAAATACTAGCGGTGCATTGACTAATATTGCCAAAGCAATCTGTTACTTGTAAAATAACATTGATGCTTTTACCTAAATCTTCACAAGAAAAGGAAACGATGTCTGCAAAATTAGTATCCAAGGCATCCTCCCTTCTTACTTGAAAGCTTACAGAAGTACAACAATCATCAAAGCTACCATCATCGAAGGTCTTGGCATTCACATCCACCCAACCACTTGGGCCTATTGCTACCTGACTATTATTACAAACAGCTGTCGGTCCATCCAAATCTCTTACTTCTACATATACCGTACAGTTCGCTGTATTCCCACAAGCATCTGTAGCTATATATTCAATTTCATGTAGCCCTTGTGGAATTCCTTCCACAACACCACCATTTGAATTCATGATTCCACTTGGTGTAATTATTTGAACACTTACATCCGAACAAATATCTACTGCAGTCACTGGAGGTAAGGTAATAGTAGCAGCACAATCATGTTGATTGGTTGTAAATCGGAGCGTGTCACTGATACAGTGAATACTAGGTGCTTGTTCATCGACTAACCTAATGGTTTGGATAGAGGTTCTAAACTCATTATCACAATCACTAACAATAGTCCACAGACGAAGGATTTGTCGACTTCCTCCACAAGTGAAATCTATTTGATCGCTAAAGCCAACATTGATTTCGCATAAGCCATCAAAACTTGGATATATGGATTGACCATTTAAGGTAGGCGCACCCGTTATAGATGGATCTACTGCATCTCCTACACATGCTAATACAGGTGCATCAATACCATCTCTATCTATAGGGAATACTACATCATCAATGGATAATCTTCGGATATTTATTTGTTGCGTACAAGTACCTGTACTTCCGTGTTCACTCGTCCCACTTGCTGTCCAAACTCTATTAATAACTGCGGTATAGGGACCGACGCATAAGCTAGTATTAATAACATCTTCATAGGTTAGATTCGGTACTTCATTCAAACAATTGTCCGTTACTTCAGGATACCCAAATAATGCATTGTTAGGATCTAAATTTTCACTACAATCAACTACAATATTTGTTATGGCGGTACAGTTTAATACGGGTCCCGTTTTGTCTTCTACTACAATTCTACCCCAACATGAATTCCCTGTAAAATCATCAATCACTTTCACATTAAAAGTTTGATTAATGTGGGATACATTCATCATCGGACTTGTTGGTATTAGCGTGTTATCCAACCCACGTACCTCTACGGTTTTAGTTCCTCCAGGACAAGTTGTATCAATTGATTTTGCTATGAGATCAGGTAAGATCTCTGCGGAACAATTGATACCTAAAGATATTTGAACTTCATCATTACAAGCAAAGTAGCAATTCGTAGAACAATCTTGTGCACCAGATCCTGAAACACAAATAGGGATATTGGGCCTATTAAAACCAGCAACGACTAATTCATGTCGATGAATAAGACTACTCATATAGAATGGATCATCTTCCTCCACTAAAGTTACAATAGCACTAGAGCACTCGCCGCTATTTTCAAAAGTAAATAAAGGAATAGGCACACCCGAAGTAAAGGTATAGTTTACAGAAGCACTAGTTAAATGAAATGCGACATAATCATAGTTAGGGTTTTCTGTTGGCATAGTATATACATCGAAATCCCATTGCGGAAAAGCATGTGCTAGATCTACAATATTACTTACCGTGAAAGAGCCTTTATGAAACTTGACGACCACTCTCATATCTGAAACATTATTACTTGCACCAGTATAAGTAACGGCAGGAATTAAATCTATTTGAAAACGACCATCAGAGCGTTTTTTAATTTCGTAATTTACTTGACAGGTTTGTTCAAAATCTATTACTCCTGCATCGTCAATACAAATATCATCATCGTCTAAAGGCACTCCGCCTACGGTTAGTTCTTGTCCTACATTGACATTCACACTTGTATTAACAGATGGGTGCAATGGATCTGTACTTGTTACTAATTCCACAGGGCCATTTGTACCTATACCACAATTGCTGAAAGAAAATAAAGAGACACATTTTCCTGTAATAAAATCAAGATCGTCGGTCGGATTAGATAAGCTATAGCAGAAATAATCAGAACCAGAGTTATTGAGATTAGAATACATTGCAGTATTCCAAGTAACACTAGAACCAGATCCAGTAAATAAAGGAGTTAATTGATTGAAATTACAAGTGCTAAATCCTCCAGTATTCACCTTTAAGCATATTTGCATATTACTTACTAGATTTTCAGGAGGGCTAGTGGTAGGATTGAGAAAAGTATTAGAGACCATGGATACTTGAAATTCTCCAGAAGGTGTTTTGTCTAATTTATAGTCGACAAAACATTGTGCACTGGCGAACCAAACAGTGGTCAACAAGAAGAAGATCACCAATCCGGTAGATCGACAGACCGCATGCTTAGTATTAACAACACATTGTGTCAATACATTACAGGTATTGGTGAATAGATGTTGTATCCATTTCATTGGATGCTGTTTATTTTATTGGTAGATAAGTTACCATCAGGAAGTCGAAGGCATTGATACTTATTACCAATTGGATGCTTTTAATTTCGGCTTGTTTAGATCTAAAAGCTTGTAAGCTGTGGATAGCATTGATTAAGATGCTATCCAACAGCCTGCAAAATCCTCTGTCTCTAAGCAATGAAGTTTTGGTTGAGTAGATCAAAAAACATATTACTATATTTCTTTTTCTACTCTCTTGTAAGATTCGTCGAGTCGTACAATCTCATAGTATGGTTGCCTATCATTGTCAACTCGTTCTTAGTCATCAGCCTTAGGTGATGCTATATTTTTGACTACGACGTAAAGTAAATGATGAATGAGAAATGATGAATGAGAAATCATAAGGTTTACTAAATGTTGACAAGAATGTGTTGATGATATATTTCGTATTCATCATTCATCATTTTGCATTTTGCATTCCGTTTACGCCAGTAGTGTTTTGTGATTTGAAAGTGTGATTAGTGGTTGTTTTATGGTAGAGCATTAAGGGTCAATAACTGCCTCGTTTCTTCTTTTCAAAAGGTGGTGGTTTCGGGACTGCAAGCAGTCCCGAAACCTTTCCATCCCAAAAACCTTATCCTAAGTTTATTTCCCGTTAAATAAGTATTGCCGTATTTGTGTGGGCGAATTGAATCGCCGCGTGTATTTATCAGCATCTATTATGCTGATAAGGATCATCGAATAACAATCATCTTCTTAGATATTCGCTTGGTAGTTGGCGTTTCTAAATGATAATATAAGATGCCGTTTGTTATTGATAAATCGCTGTTATTAAATGCGATTTCGTTGTATCCTTTTTTGAAGTTGTCGCTATGTTTTTTTAGTAACTGACCAGTAATAGTATAAATGCTGATCGTTGCAGTTGTTGCTTGTGGTAGTTCAAACCCAATGCTAGTTTGTTGACTAAATGGATTGGGTTTGTTTTGGTATAGAATTAAATCTTCTTGAACATTTTGAGGTAGGAAGTGTAGTTGTATGTTGCTAGTTTCCTCTATTTTAGTATACGCTTCCGCCGCCGTAATGTTAGAATTTATACCAAGAATTTTCGATAATTTTTCATTATTTTTTGCCTCAAATACTAGCGTGAATAAGATAGCATCTGAAGACAGATTTTCTTCAATTACTTGTCCCCAACTTGTTGTTAGAAAACCTTTGTTTAGGTGGGCCAGACCAAAATTGTCTGGGCCCATTGTAGTCGGTTCGCCTGGGATGGCCTCTATAAACGCTAGTCGATCAGTATCAAAATGTATCGTCATTTGATATCCTAAAAGTTGATGAATATCAGTGGCACGGAATGGTATATGATATTCCTTGCCTGCTATCATATCTATATCATTTGTTTCAAATGTGATAGGTGTATTCTCTGATCTTCCTGTTGATTTATTTCTAGGGTTAGCACTGTTATTGACGTCTCCTATTTTTATAGCAATAAAATCTTTTTGTAGTTGACTAGCCAATAGTTGATCGGAATTTAAAAATTCTGGAAATGATTCTACTAATGGATTTTCTTCTGAAAATTCAAAGTCACTCGCCACATATCTCCAAGATTCGTTATTGATGAATTCCTCTTTAATGCCTAATATAATTTGTCTTAATAAGACCACATCAAATGTGGTGATTGTTTTAGAATCATTTATATCTGCGGCAATCAATTTATAAGGAGAGTCTAGTGATGCTATATTTAAGATATGTTTTTGTATTAAAACAATATCAAAGGTAGAAACACCCTCTTTTATATTTGTCTGAGTCATTGGCCGAACCGTATAGGATTCCAATTTTTCTAAATTTTGAAAGATGTATTCTCCTTCTTGATTCGTAAGATTCATTTGAGACATGCCGCCTGAAATTTCTACAGAAACTTCATTTATCCCAATACCATCCTCTGTAGTAATTCTACCGCCTATTGCAGATAATCCAGTAGGGTCACAATTACTATGATTGTCTTGTATGAAAATATCTGTCGTACAAAAATCAGAATTCCCAAATGCATCCGTAACAATTAGATTGATGGTTTGCTGACCAATATCATTACAAGTAAAAAAATTAGGCGAAATTTCATAAGATAGATTACTAGAACCTCCGCAATTATCAAAACTTCCACTGTTAATCGCATTGTTAGGCACTTCTACTGTACCGTCAGCACGTAAAGCAATAGATATACTATGCTTACAAACAGGTGTCGGTGCTTGCTCATCAAGCACGGTTACATTGACAGAGCAGGTGCTTTCGTTACCACATCCATCTGATGCCGTATAATTTACAAGAGTAGTACCCTGTGGATAAAGGCCACTAGCATTACTTTGGTTATTGGTTGCAAATGGTGAATCATTTCGATAGGTAACCATAGTGTTACAATCTGTAGCTTCTATTAAAGGTAGCGTTACCATTGCTTCACATTCAAAAGTATTAATCGAAATGGTTACATCTTGTGGGCAAGAAGTAATTTCAGGCGCTGTCCAATCTAAAACATTAATGATTTGAGTTTGTGAAGTATAACCTTCATTATTACCATTCGTTCCATTAAAAGTACACCAATCAATTACTTTCCAAGTTCTAATGATTTGAGTACAAGTAGCATCTCCTAATGTAAAGACTTCATCTTCATGAGAAACCAATAAAGATTCACAATCATCTCCTGTAATAATAGGTCGTCCAGTAGTTTCTGGACTTAAATCTGCATTACATTCGAAGGTAGTGTATTCTTCAGGAAAAATTATTTCTAATGGGGTATTATCAATGATGATTATTTGCTGGGTACAAGTGCCGATGTTGCCAGCAAAATCATTCGCAAACCAATTTCTCAGAATAACTCCTGAAGTACCACATGCATTGAAATCTAATCCATCAATATAATAGAGGGAATCTATTCCACAGACATCCGTTGCGGTGGCAAAGCCTGTAAGCAAGGTATCTTCATAATCGTCTTGGCAATCAACGGTCAGGTTAGTAGGGCAGATAAGAACTGGTAGAATTTCATCATCCAATACTACTCGACTACGACATTCATTGAATAAACCTCCCGCATCATAAACTCTTAATATAATTGGAACGCCAATTCCAAGATCATTACAATCTAAGCTTACTTGTTCTTGATATAATGAATCTTTTCTCGCTTCTATTTTTGTTATGCTACAATTATCTCTACTACCTCCATCAAAAACAGATGCATCTACTACAGCTGTTCCATTATTGTTTAAAGAGACGTGAACTAACTCTTTGCAAACAGCAACTGGTTCTGTAAGATCAACGACGGTTAATTCTGTAGTACAAATAGAAGTATTGCCACATTCATCTGTGGCGGTATAAGTAATGATATGAGTTCCACCGGGTATATTCGTAAAAGGACCACCACCAGCACCAAACTCCCATGTACGCCTTATATTTGGACTAGAGCAATCGTCAATGGCCGTAGCTAATGGTAGATTAACAGAAGCTGTACAATTAATTGAATTAGCATTTGCGGTGAAGTTATCAGGACAAGTCAACTCAGGGGCAGTATTGTCCTCAATAATAATATCTTGTATGTGTACCCTTACTTCTTTAGTACATAAATCAATAACCTCCCATCTCCTTAATAGTCTATTACTAGCAGGTGCACAAATTGGAGAAATTTGATCTTGATAAGTTACAAAAAACTTACAGAAATCAGCATTTTCTACAGGCTGTCCTCCAATCGTAGGCGCCCCAGCAAAAGTTAAATCATCTGGACTAGTTGAACAATCAAGTACGTCTCGTTCGATACCGTTACGGTCACCAGGGAAAATAATCTGATCTAGATATCCTTTAAGCAAATATATATTTTGAGTACAGAATCCAAGATTACCATGTTGGTCTAATATCGTCCAGCTTCTAGTAATACGAGCGTTTACTTCTCTACCTTCAATAATAGTATTACAAGGTAATTCAGTGAATAAATCAAAATAGCTTAAATCACTTTGTAAAGAAGAACCACAATTATCTCTTAAAGTAGGGTAGCCAATATCATCTGGTAAGGTAGAAGAAGTACAAGGAATATATAGATCTTCACATTGAATAGTTGTAGCTAATTTATCCTCTACGACAATGGTACTCCAGCAACTTTCTCCATTCACTCCTTTTACTTTTACCGTAAGTGTTTGTCTCACTGCTTCGCATCGTACGGTATCTCCTAAAGATAAACCATTTGGATCGTGCACCTCTACTGTTAAAGGAGCAGCACAATCAAAATTGCCATTTAAAAGTAATTCAGGAAAAATAACTGCATACCCTTCCGTACCAAGAGAAATATTCTTTTGATCATCACAAGTAAGTACGCATTGCCCTTGTAAAGAAGTTGTTAGGATCGTAGTAAAAAGTAATGTTACTAGCAACCCTAGCGGGAAACTGCTACAGCAGAATACGCTTAATATATGTTGAGTGCCTTGACTACAGCTAACTGCAGATTGGCCCCAAACCTTATGAAAGGTTGATGCAACTAACTTACTGTTCATGGAATCAAGTATTTTATTCTTCACGGTTGCTGCCTATTATCATGAAGCTGCTTATGATTATTTTTAATAGAATCACGCCGTGTCTTTTTTCTGTTATTGGAAGCCATAGCGATGGCCTCTAAATATTGACCAAGTCAATATTCGTTCATTAAGTAACTACTGTCATTGGATGGATTCTGCCAAGACAAGACTAATGAATTAAGTTATAATTGTAGATAGTTCCTTGGCCATATAGCATAGGAGTCTACCCTTAATTATCCAATAATGAAGAATGTAGTTGTAAGTAAAGGTTGTAGCTAAGGAAAGAGTTTTCCTTCAGATTCGTATGTCAGTTTCTCACAGTAACGTATAAGATTATTGTATCAATAATCAAACAGTAATATTCGGGTCTTACATTAAATGAAAAAAAAACAAATGGAATGTGTCAGTGGTAAGACTGGGTACTAGTAGAACAGACGTTGTGGACGGGTAGTTGTTTCTCATATATACTTAGTAATCGGTTTCTAATTTATTTTCTCTTTGGGTGCTGTGTACGAAAATTTCATCTAAGGAAATTCTCAATCGGTTTAATTATTATTTTATATATATCAAAATAATCCACAATCGTGCCAGAAAAATACTTTTTTTGTTGAAGTTGTTTATTTAAAAAGGTATTACCTATATAGTAACGTATTGATAATCAATTTAATAAATAACTATTGATAAATAATTTTAATTTTGATTTTATTGTAGGAATTTTTTTAATATTTCTCAATAGCTCTAAATAGGAAAGAAATACATAGGGAGTGGGTGGATAATATACACCCGTGATCCTCAAAGTTTGTAACCATAGCGATTAGGCTAAGGTTCTTTATCTTGAGACTCGGCAACAAGTATGTTTACTTTAGAGGGAGCGATTTTATTAGGTTTTTTATAAAAAAACCTAATAAAGTCGCTCCCTCTAAAAAACAATATGAAAGCTACTGCTTGCCGATTGTCAAAAACTACCCTCATAATTATCTGATAATCTA
>CAYOBX010000111.1:0-13856 GCA_964402245.1 uncultured Saprospiraceae bacterium
TTAGTTGACCCACAAGGACTCGAACCTTGAATGTCGGTACCAAAAACCGGTGTGTTACCAATTACACCATGGGTCAATAACCACGCTCTTAGGAAGCGACTGCAAATTTATAACATTTTTTAATCTTTGTAAAGACCTAGATGAAAAAATTATAACTTTTTTTCTTGACGGACGCTATTACAGGCTGACCGAGAATGGTTGATCTGACATACTTGCAAAGTTTTGTAACTTGGAAAGTCTTTGTTTATCAATAAAGTAAACTTCCTAAATCTCGAAGATTTTGTAAGTTATCCTATTCTCGGTCAGCCTGATTAGAGATGGGGTAGAAATAAACGTTACAATATGAAGTGAGGATTTTTTTCTTTAGAAGGGCTTAAAAAATGGGAGTTTATCTGGATAAGTGACCACTTTTTTAAGCATTTCTAAAGGAAAAAAGACCAGTTAAGAGGTAACGTTTATTTTTAACCCATCCTTTAATCGTAGAACGTATTCAATTAACGGAGTTAACTGAAAATAGGTTCCAGTCAATCAACTAATTTATAAATAGCTGGTAAATTCCGTGCCTGTTCATTATAATCTAGGCCATAGCCAATGACAAATTTATTAGGAATATCAAAACCTACAAAATCTACCTTTATAGGGTGTTTTATGGCAGCAGGCTTTCTTAATAAGGTAGCAATAGCAATAGAAGCGGGATGTCTGGCTTGAATAGTTGGTAATAGATGGAAAAAAGTAGTACCTGTGTCAATAATATCTTCTACTAGGATGATATGTCGATCTTTGATATCTTGTTGAAAATCTAATATGGTTGTTACTTTCCCTGTAGATTGTAGCCCGTCGTAAGATTGCACTTTTAAGAAAGTAACTTCAGATTGTATCAGACAAGCTCTCACTAAATCTCCCGTAAAAATAAACGCCCCGTTTAGAATACCTACGAATATTGGGTTCTTCCCTTTGTATTCCTGAGCAATTTCAGTACCTAATTCTTGTACTTTGGCTTGTATTTCTTCTTGAGAAATAAATAATTCGAAAGATTTATCGTGTATTTGTATAGGTTTGTTCATTAGTTGTTGAGTACGATGATTTCTTTAATATTAGTAAAGAATTAGATGCTAAAAACAAGCGATCAGATCGCATGTATCAATTTCGTGCAGTCTTCTTTCTACTAGATGGTGTTGCAATCGGCAAAAATTGATTGATATTATCGTTCGGAACGGTGACAGATAAATGATAATGCTTTATTTTCCAGCTTTCTTTTGTTTTCGCAACTACGCCAGAAGCCCTGCATTCACCCATCCAAGTATCTAGGGATTCTTCAAACCAAGCTAGTTCTTCATCCTTATCTAAATAGACCGTTCTTTTTATTGCTGTAAAATCCCATGCGCTGTCTTTTTCAAAGTATTCTTTTGACCAAGCCGCCATTTCATCCCGCTCCCATCGCTCACTTGCGTCGGTTCCTATATAGATGCCATCAGCAGTCATGCTACCAAAGAAAACATCCTCATCCGCAGTGGCAGCAGCTTTATGCCAATTGTCCATTAATAGGTTTATTTCTTTTTCTGCATTAGAAGATTCAGTTTGACATCTCTTTTTTCTACGCGTATCCGTTATGTGTGATATTTTCCAACCCTCTTTTGTATTTACTAAGTGAAAGGCATTAACACCACAGTGACTTAATTTTTCACCTACATAAAAAGTATAGTCAGTCCAAGCACTGGCTAGATTATCATCTATTCTTACTTTATAAGACCATATTTTTTCATCATATACTTCCTCATGTGGCGTACCTACAGAGCTTACCCATCTATCAATACTACCTGTACTCAAAACAGATTCTCCTGCTTTATTGATGTAGGAAGATTGCAGATGTGCATTAGGGTGAAGTACAGAGCGTAGGGCTGTGCTATCTCCTGCTCGCATGCCATCGAAAAGGGCTTGAATGGTGTTGATAACAGATTGTTCTTTAGTAAGGGTGCTGTCTGCTTGTGCAGAGAGTAGGGTGGTGCTACCTGCAATACTTAGTACTAGTAGGAAATATTTCATTATATTATAGTTTTGCACGTAGTGATGTCACTCTACGTTTTGTCCTGGTACTTGGCAACAAGTATGTTGAATGTATTATTTTAGAGGTAGCGATTTTGTAAAGTTTATTCAAAAAACCTTAGAAAATCGCTACCTCTAAAGAATCTATAACCGATAAGTTTTTCTTTTTTTCTTCTTAGGACGAATAGGTTTAGCTGGAACTGTTTGCCGACCAAAGAAGTCTCTATTAAAAAAATCTTGCCTATCAAAAAAACCGCCACCAAAAAAATCATTCTTAGCTTTCGGTTGTTGTATGATGCCATCTGGATTGGAAACTACTAGGATTTCTATAGGTCTTGTCTCTAATGCTATATCTTCCGAAATAACTCTTGCTGGTGGAATAAAATAATTGCCAATATCATTAGGTTCTAAATAATAAGAATAGCTAGCTGTTTGACTAGTTGTACCATTCACCATACTAATACTGGTCGATTGATTAGGACCGCTCAATATTTGAAAACCATCAAAAGTAGGTGGTTGGAATTCTTCCATCGCACCATTACTTAAGGTAAAAGTCACTTCTACATAGTTCCCTAAAAGTATTGAGTCTGTACTTACGGTTACTTCAAATGTAGGTCCTTGAGCATACAAAAAACTGCTCAAGAAAAGAGAAATGGTAATGACTAATATTTGTCTCATAATTTTAATTTTAGGAGTCAGGAGTCAGGAGTCAGGAGTCAGGAGTCAGGAGTCAGGAGTCAGGAGTCAGGAGCGAGTATGGCGTCAACGTCATAAATCTGACCCCTGACACCTGCCCCCTCTTCAATCTACCAATCCTTGGAAGATTTAGATTTTTTTCCTTTACCTTTCTTTAATTTTTCCTGCACTTTTCGTTCTTCTTCATCCATAATATCTAGCAGTTGTTGCGCTTCTTCTTTACTTAAATCTTTTGGTTGTGGTTGTTGTTCTTGATCGTCCTCTTGTTCAACAGGTTGCTGCTGTTGTTGTTGCTGTTCATCTTGTTCCTGTTGATCTTGCTGTTGTTGCTGCTGCTGTTCCTGATCATCTTGCTGATCTGAATCATCTTGTTGCTGCTGTTGCTGTTGCTGTTGTTGCTGCTGTTGCAGGCGCAATTGCTCTTGGGCTTTAGATAAGTTGAATTTAGTTTCTACATCCTTAGGATTTTGACGAAGTGCATTTTTAAAAGCATTGACACTTTTATCAAACTCCTGTTGGCCAAAATAAGCATTGCCTAGATTGTGATAGGCTTTAGATCTGGTTTCTTTATCTTTCGCTGCACTCGCCGCTGATTCATAGTGACGAATTGCTTCATCAAATCTTTGTTGATTATAAATGGTGTTCCCTAGATTATAACTGCCTTTTGTAGATTTTTCTTTTTCTAATGCTTTTCTATAATCTATTTCCGCAGATTCAAAGTCTTGGTTGGTATACTGATCGTCTCCACTTCTTAGGTAAGAATGGGCAGATTGTGCATGTATCCAAGTGTTGAATGCACTCATTAATATTATTGCGAAAATATATTTTTTCATAAATAAGATTTAATTGTAGATGTTCAGCAATCAGCCTTCAGCTGCTAAGCGTTTATTAGCAACTAACAATTGGAAGAAAACTAATAATAGAAGTCAAATCAACATCTAGTTTGGCTAATAGCTAACTGCTGAAAGCTAATAGCTGAAAAGACTAGTTGTCATCCAAAAAAATCCTTTTCCCCTAACCAACGATTTTTTCGATAAGATATTAGAAATTCTGCTCCTAAAAATAAAATAGCTAAAGCGATGAAATATTGAAAATAACTCTCATATTCATTAAAAACCCTAGCTTCAAACTCCCGCTTTTCCATTCGATCAATACTAGTTTTTAAAGATTCACTCACTTCATCGGGATTACTAGCGACTAAGTTAAAATAATATCCATTACCAACATCCGCTAAATCTTGCATCATTTTTTCGTTTAGAGCAGATCGGACAGGATTTCCAGATTGATCTCTTTTGTAATCTTCTCGGCCGCCTATAACGGCAGGGATTAATCCGCCTGAAGGAGTACCAACACCGACAGTATATATCAGCAAACCATTTTTAGCGGCTTCTTGAGCAAATTGAATTGTCTCTTGATCGTGCGTTTCACCATCTGTTATAATAATGATTGCTTTATGCTGTTTATTATCTTCTTCAAAGGATTGTTCGGCTAGGTCTAATGCATCACTAATAGCAGTACCTTGAGTAGGTGCTTGATTAGGATTGGCACTTCTTAAAAATAACTGCGCCGCTGCATAGTCGGTAGTAAGTGGCATTTGTAAGTAGGCATTTCCAGCAAATAAAATTATGCCCATTCTATTCCCTTTTAAAGTATTCACTAACTGTTGGGAAAATTTTCGAGCCCGTTCTAATCTATTAGGTCGAATATCTTCTGCCATCATACTTTGAGAAATATCCAATGCAATGAAAATGTCTACACTTTTTTGTTTGACTTTTTCTCTTTTAGTTCCCCATTGTGGATTGGCCCATGCTATTATTAAAGTAGATAAACCTAATAGTAAAAAAAGAAATTTTACGGTATGCTTATATTTAGAATAAAGTGGCATCATTTGAGCTAATAGAGAAGTGTCCCCAAACTCCTGTAGGGCCTTCTTTCTACTTCGCTGCACCCAAAGGAAAAATAATATTAATACTGGAATTAAGAGTAAAGCGTATAAATGATCTCCGTATTCAAATCTAAAAGGCATAAAGTTAAGTTAGGGGTAGTATTTAAAAGGTAAAAGTACGAACTATCTTTTTTTTATGAAAATGCTTACTGGTTAATAAGTCGTTAAGAATTAGTTATCTTTAATAAAAATCTAGATACTTATGGCGCAACATATCAAAACGGGCAAGAAAGGCGAGGTTTTAGCATTAGAGTATATCAAAAATAAAAGATATAAAATTTTAGAAACCAATTGGCGGTATCGACGCTCAGAAGTGGATATCATTGCTATGGATCAGAAAACATTAGTATTTATAGAAGTTAAGACGAGAAGTAGTGATTACTTTGGAAAACCAGAAATAGCAGTGACAAACCGCAAAAAGAAGTTATTGGTTGATGCAGGAACTGCCTATATGCAAGAAGTAGATCATACTTGGGAAATACGATTTGATATTATAGCTATCGTATTACGTTCAGAAAATGATATAGAAATTCAACACTTTATTGATGCATTTTTCCCAGGATTAAGTACCGAATAGTAATTGATTTTTTTAAGTGTCAATCTGAGGACTTTAGCACAATTACAATACTTGAAAACTGCGTAAAATGCGTAGTTTTTTTCAAAAATACGGTTTTTAAGTATTTCTTTAACTCCTTTTATCCTCTATCTTTGTCCTTGTAAATGTAAATCCTCCCTACTATTACTTTCCACGTATTTTACACTATCCCTCTTCATTTATCTAGTTAGAAACTATATAAATTTCTAATAAATATTTTAAAGTATTTCTTTACCATATTTATAAGACTTCAACCATAAATAATATTTTTTAGCATGTGTATTTGTATGATATGGTGTGTGGAATAAGTATAATTTTCAAACCCCCTATATATTAAAAAATTTTATAATTTATTTAAAAATTCAACTTAAAAATTTTAACTAATGAAAAAGAATTTATTACTAGGACTAATGGTATGTTTTTGTGTAACAATGACAATGGCACAAAACAATAATGCAAATGTTACACAAACAGGAGATGATACAAGAGTAGACATCATCCAAACTGGATCTGCGAATGATATCTTATCTACAATTAATGGTAACAGCACAACATTAGGTGTTAACCAAACAGGAAACCAAAACAGATTGAACAGTACAATTGATGGAAGTAACACTTCTGTTCTTATTGATCAAATTGGCAATGCTAATGAAGTACAACAAACAATTTCAGGAGACGATGTACAGTCATTTATTATGTCAGATGGAGAACAAAATACTGTTGCTCAGACTATTACAGGAAATGGTAACTCAGCAGAAATTATTCAAGTAGGAGATTTGAATACTACAATTCATACTCAAGATGGACCTAATAATAGCTTCTCTGCTATTACTACAGGAAACTCTAACAGAGTTGTAACAGATCAGATTGGAGAAAACCAAGAAGTAACTATTTCTCAAACAGGAAACGGCAATACTGGTGTGTTTACACAAGCAGGTGTTTCTAACAGTATTTCAGTGGTTCAAGAAGGTAATAACAATACTGCAACAGTTGACCAAGACGGACAAAACAATACTTCTGGTTTTGGAGAGACAGAATTGAGACAATTAGGTGATGATAACCAAATGTCTTCTCTTCAAGAAGGGAATGCTAACTTCGCTACAGGTCTTCAGGAAGGAAATGGTAACACTACTTCTTTAGACCAAAGAGGAAATGATAATAGTATTATTTCTACAGTAACAGGTAATACTAACGTGACGAATATCACTCAAAGAAATAACTAATAACTTCCATTAAATTCTAATTATAGTGTATTATCAAAAAATAATTACCACTATACTATTAATCTGTTCATTCTGCTGTTGTGTTATTCATGCTCAACAACTTTCTATTGAAGATGTTTTATTAGAACCTAGTGATCTATTAAGGGAAGAATTAGCAGCAGGCACGAATGTTGTCTTTCAAAACACTAGAGGAAACTTTAATACCACAAGTATTACTCAAGTGCATGAAGGAGGTAGTCAATCTAATTTGATTAGAACTCTTCAAGTTGGAAATTCCAATACGCTTGATTTAACTCAACAAGGATCAGGCAACCAAATAGTTGCTATTCAAGAAGGGAATAATAATACGTATCGAATGCTCCAAAGAGGAGGACAACATAAATCGCTAGTTATTCAACGAGGTAATTCTAATGAGATTATTCAAGAATTGTCGAATGGGAGTAATGTAACTACTGAATTTATCCAAGAGGGTAATGAGAATAGAATAGAACATATAGTAAGTGGAGTTAATAATCAATCTTTTCAATTGACTCAACAAGGGAATGGGCTAGAAGTGGTTGTTAACCAATCAGGTAATTAGTATAAATAAATTGATTGATACCGCTTGCTGTATTCGCCTTGTATAGAGTTTTGATTAAGAAAGTATTAGGTTTATAAAATATTCTTAATACTTTCTTAATCTTATTGAAATCGAACTAGTAATGAGGTTTTCCATGTTAAAAAAAATAATTAAATGCCTACTAGGAATAGCATGTTTATTTTTAATCAATATTCATGTAACTTTATGTGCAACTAATAATATTCCAGAAACCAAAGATACAAGACAAAAAAATAATAACCCTCTACTAAACTCCTCAATAAAAAAGAATGTTAAGATTTCCCTTCAGTTTTTTGGATCGCCGAAAAACGATAGTCTTAGCAAGGGAAAGCTTCTTCAAGAATTTGTCCCCCTACAAGGCATAGATGGTCTAGTATTGAATAATACTTTGAGCCGAGAAGGCTATGACTTCTACGTAATGTTTACTCATTATTGGACTCCCCCTGCTAACGCAGTTAATTTTCAAATTATCGTAAAAGAATATACAAGAGCTGGTAGAAATACAGTTTTAGCAATAAGCTTAAACGATAAAGAATTAGTATATCGAGTAGTAACACCATCTTATAGTGCTTTAGACGATTTGGCTTCAGCAGCAGCCAATCACTTAAGCACTTATTTAAAAAATGGTAATCATTTAAATGGACTTGAAGCAAAGAACAATTTAAAAGATACTAAATCAGATAGTAAACGTATTACATCCCCTTTCGATGTGAATTAAATTTAATTGCGAGCAAAGTACAAAACCTATTGTGATTGACATCAAAGAATTAATTACAGTAAGTTCTTCCCAAAAAATCCTCCCCCCTCGTCATTTAATAATGATGAGGGTATTTTATATATAGAAAATAATAAATAATCTATGAAAACTTTACTTATTAAAATCGTTTTTATTGCTGGATTGATCCATATGGGATTGATCCTTTCGGCGCAACAACTAGTATATCAACCCGTCAATCCAGCATTTGGAGGAGACTCTTTTAATTATAGTTGGTTGATTAGTTCTGCACAGTTACAAGATCAATTAACAGATCCTAATGCTCAAACTACTTCTGGTTTATCTTCCAGTTTTGATTCTTTTGAACGTAGTCTTAATAGTCAATTGTTAAGTCAGTTGTCTAGAAATTTGATAAGCGATCAATTCGGTGAGAATGGGCTGTCAGATGGAAGCTATAATATTGGTGGACTACAGGTAGAAGTAATTTCTGATTTAGATGGTATTACTATTTCTGTTTTAGATACAGAAACTGGAGAACAAACCCAAGTGGCTATACCTTTTTTTTAATAACTTCAGTATATATAATTCCCTTCCTCCCTTTCCCTTTTTATTAGTACTGTAAATCACAAAAACGATGGGGAAACTTATAAGTTTCAAAAAATACTTTTTTTTAATTGCGTCATTATCTATCCTTCAAAGTTGCGCCAGTATTATGCGTCAACCCGCGCAACCCGAAGCAGCTCGTATCGGAGAAATAACGCAATCTGCCCTTGCTTTAAAAGAATTACCTGCTCCTAAGACTAAAGTAGTAGCAGCAGTCTATCAATTCAGAGATCAAACTGGACAATATAAACTAAATGCAGGATTTTCTACTGCAGTAACTCAAGGAGGAACAAACATTTTAATTAAGGCATTAAAAGATTCTGGTTGGTTTGTTCCAATTGAACGAGAAAATGTCAACAATCTTTTGAATGAACGAAAAATTGTACGGTCAACTAGGGCACAATATAAAGTACAAGATGGTTTAAAACCCTTACTCTACGCTAGTATTATATTAGAGGGAGGAATTGTTTCTTACGATCAAAATGTAATTACGGGAGGAGCGGGACTTCGTTACTTTGGAGCGGGCGGTTCAGAAGAATATAGACAAGATAGGGTCACGGTTTATTTGCGTGCTATTTCTGTTCAAACAGGAGAAGTACTTAAAGTAATTTATACTTCTAAAACCTTATTATCTCAAGCGATTGACGTAGGTTTATTTCGCTTCGTTTCTTTTCAAAGATTATTAGAAACAGAAGCTGGTTATACCTACAATGAACCCTCTCAAATAGCAGTAACAGAAGCTATTAATAAAGCAGTACAAGGAATGATTTTAGAAGGAGCACAGGATGGCTTGTGGCTTTTTAAACAACCGCGATTTGCTGTAGACGAAGCAGTAATAAATTATAAGAAAGAACAAGAAGAAGCACCAAATATTAATATGCTTGGACAGCAAATGTCTAATCGCCGAACAAATTTTGGCTTGACAGTGAGTTCTAGTAGTTTATTGTATTTGGGAGATCTACCCAATCCAAAAATTAAAACAGGATTGGAAATAGGAATGCAATATAACCTAACTTCTAGGCTAGGTGTTCAAGCAACCTATGGAATTAGTAGAATCGCAGCTGATAGAGCCTTCTTTTCTAAGGTTAGTTATTTAGAAGCCAACTTTTTATATAGGGTTTTACCTAGTGATATTATCTCTCCATATGTTTTTGGAGGAATAGGTTTAGTGGGAGCACATGAGGAACATATATTAGACTTTAGAGGAACTCCTATAACAAAATCAAATATTGGCCTGGGCTTAGAATATGTTTTAAATAAAAGGATAGGCATACATGCTTCTGCAGACTATAATTTACTACTGAATGATAGTATAGATGAAATTGAACAAGGAAAATTTAATGATTTTTACTGGAGGGGAAAAATTGGAATTACTTACTATTTTGGAAAATCACCTAAGTGATCTAAAATTCAATTAAGAAATAAACAGTATTGAAAAATTACTTTTTCGCCTCGGTTCGAGTATAATAACTTATTTAAAAATGAAAAAAACATATTCTTTAATAATATACTTAGCTGCGTTTTTTTTCTTGCTAAGTGCTTGTCGAGAAGAAACCATAGAATTAAAAACGTTTGGCTCTTTGGTTGGTTCTGTTTTTGAATCTGGCCAAAATGTAGCTGCGGAAAATGTAACAATTTCTACGACACCAGCTACTAGTTTGATTCTAACAGATGATTTTGGACGATTCGAATTAGATAATATTGAGATAGGTACGTATACGGTGCGTGCTGAAAGAGATGGCTTTAAGACCGTGATTGAATCTATTACTGTTTTTGAAAATAAAGTAGCCAATGTAATCATTCAATTAGAGCCAGACAGTTTGACAAATACGCTTCCCACAATGCCTAATTCTCCCAGTCCATCCGATAATAGTTTAGCTCAAGCTATAGACGTAACGCTATCTTGGGAGTCGGTTGATACTGATGATCAAGATGATTTAGTTTACGATATTTTATTATGTAGTAGTAATGAAACTAATTGTGAAATTGTAGTGATGGGCCACTCAGAAAACTTTATTGAGCTAAGAAATTTAGAGTACAATACGGTATATTTCTGGCAAGTAGTTGCTAGAGATATGTTTTCAGAAATCTCAAGTAGTATATGGAGTTTTGAAACACAAGAATTTCCTGATAATCGCTTCGTATATGCAAAGAAAGTAGTAGATGAATATCAAATTTTTTCATCCAATGAAGAAGGTGACTTAATACAATTGACAGATGATTCTGGAAGTAGTTGGCGCCCAAGAATTAGTCCCAATAGAGAAAAGATCGCTTACTTATCGAATAAAGGAATAGATACCCACATATTTGTAATGAATAGAGATGGATCAAACTTAAGACAAGTTACTAGAGAATTACCAATTAGAGGCCATGATAATATGGAAATTGATTTTTCTTGGTCACCAGACGGCACACAATTATTGTATATGAATAATTCAAGCTTATTTAGAATTAGACTTGATGGGACTGGCTTAAATCATGTAGCAGAAGCACCTCAAGGCTTTACCTTTTCGGAAGTAGATTGGACAGGTCAACAGGATTTAATAGTTGTTCGTGTTACAGGAGCTAATAGCTATGAATCAGATATTTTTCTTATCAATGAAGAAGGAGAATATGTTCAACAAATTTTCTCTGATATACCTGGCGCTACGGGTGGTTTACAGTTTTCTGTTGATGGGAATTTAGTCTTATATACCCATGATGTTTCAGGGTTTGAAAATGAAACAGGGCGACTATTAAATTCACAAATTTTTCTAAGAGACTTAAGAACAAATACGACGACTAATATTTCAGAATTAAGTAATAAAGAATTAGGGACAAACGATCTCGATCCTCGATTTTCTCCAGATGGTTCTAAAATTATTTTTGTTAACACCAATAATGATGGAATTTCTAGGAAACAAATTGTGGTCATGGAGATTGACGGTCAACGTCGAACCATGTTATTTGATAATGCAACAATGCCTGATTGGCGATAAATGAATAACTTAATTCAACATATCATCCAATTGCTTCTTGTATGCTTGCCTTTCCTTGCAGTGGGAATGCAACAGCCAAGTTCTGTGCTAGCTACGCCTACTATAGAAGGTAATTCTCCTATATGCATGGGTAGTACTTTGAAATTAGAAACGACTTATGAGGATGGAATTATTTACCATTGGTTTAATTCAGTAGGTAAAGAAATTTCTGTTGTGAATACGGCCATTCAACCTAGTATAGATTCTTCTATGGCAGGGCTATATAAATTAGTATTGGAACAAAATAATCAGTTTTCTGACACTGCTTTTTTTAATGTAGTAGTAGTAGAACGTCCTTTAACTCCTACAATTATCAATAACGGACCTATCTGTGAATTGGATACTTTGCGATTAGAAGGGCCTTCGATTGCGGGTGCAAGTTACGAATGGATTGATCCGTTTGGTGCTGTTTTTTCAACAGAGGAAGACCCTATTCTTGAAGAGGTACTAGCTACGAAATCTGGGAAATATTTTTTAGAAATTAGCTATGGTGGATGTACCAGTTTACCTGGGCAAACTGAAGTAGGGATAGTCCCTACCGCTGCTCCAGAATTAGAGATCGCACCTTTTCATTGTGAAGGAGATGACATTCTTATTCAAGCTCCAATAGTAGCAGGTGCAGATTACTTTTGGTCTGGACCAAATGGATTTACCGCTACCGAACAAGACTCCTTATTATTTGTCAATTCGGATACTACATTGAATGGGAGTTACAATTTGGTTTTATCCACATCTGGTTGTGATAGTGGTATAGGGACGATTGATTTAACAATAAGCCCTGCTCCAACCGCTACCTTAACTGGAGATAGCATATTCTGTAGAGGAGAAGAGGTCGTTTTTGATGTAGTTCTTGAAGGGATCGGCCCTTTCAATTTAGCGTATATTTATAGCACTCAGTTGGAAACAATTACTACTGATAAAAAAAGATTTAAGCTGAACCCTAATATAGAAATAGCTACTGAATATAATTTACTAAGTGTAGTGGATCAAAGAGGCTGCCAAGGGAAAGTCTCTGGAAGTATACCATTACAATTTGTAGATGGACCGACTGTCTCTTTATTAGATAGTATTTGTGATTCTAATAATGAACAATATCAAATTCAATTAGAAATCACAGAAGGCCTCCCTCCCTATCAAATTGAAGGAGTAGAAGGGGAATGGTTGGATGGTCAATTTATGGCAATTCTGAGATCTAGAGAGGTAGATAATACCATTCAAGTGATTGATGCTAATAATTGTCGAACGAATTTTGCATTAGATAGCATCAATTGTTCTGAAAATATTACACCTACTATTGCCGATTCTGTAACTTCTGAAATACCAAATATTATTGCCGATGCAGGTGCTAACCTTATTGTTTGTGGCACTGATTCAGTACGCTTGAATGGTGTTCAGCCAACAGGCAATATAACTGGAAGATGGGAAACCAATACAACAGCCTCTATCCAGAACAACTCTATGCCAACTAGTTTTGTACAAAATATAGTGACAGGAGAAAATACTTTTTATTGGATTTTGTCTACAGAGGAACATCCAGATTTTACAAGAGATTCTGTTGTCTATACCTATGTTGAGAAACCTATCGCAAGACAAGATATTATCACCTTATCAGAAGAAGAAAATGAGAAAGAGATAGAAGTATTGAAAAATGACGATCTACCAGAAGATTATTTAGTATGGACAGAACTCCTTTCACAACCCCTAAATGGAGTAGTAGAAAGTTTGGAGAATGGGACCTTTGTTTTTGAAAAAACTTTCAATGGTGGAGCCACCGCTTCTTTTGACTATCAAATTTGTTATGAAACAGCTACCTGTTTGGATTTATGTGATACGACTCAAGTACAAATTGAAATAGCGCTAGATCCTTTTGATCCAGGAGTATTTATACCAGATGGAATTACCCCAAACGGAGATGGCTTAAATGATAATTTGGTAATGCTTGGCCTAGAACAATATCCTGATAATGAATTATTGATTTTTGATCGCTGGGGCAATCAAGTCTTTCAGGCGCAGCCGTATTTGCATAATTGGGATGGTACTTGGAGAAATAAAGCTTTGCCTGAAGGGGCCTATTATTTTGTACTGCGAACAGAGATAGGGCGCAAGCGGACATTGAAAGGTAGTGTGTATATATTTCGATAAGGAGTGAGAAGAGGCAGGCCGTTAAAGAGATAAGGGTAACAAGTCTAATAAATAATCTACCCAAAATTAGGCTTGATTCAACGCATGAACGAAGAATCCTCCTCCCACGTCATGAAACACCCTCATAACATCCTATCTAGGACCTACGTAAATCCATATAATCTGCGTGACTACGAAGTAATTCCGCGTTGAATTATATATGATAGGCAGATTAAAATTGCCTAACTTTAAATAAAAGGAGTGTGTAAAGAATGTGGGGAAAACAAATATGATTCAAAA
>CAYOBX010000112.1:0-13826 GCA_964402245.1 uncultured Saprospiraceae bacterium
GGACACTTGTGATATAAAAAAATTGATAGCCAAAAATTAAAGCACTTATGTTTATTTAAAGCAAGTGTCCGACATCTTGTTTGCAGTAGATCCTTATTAGCTTTTAGAATAAACTTCTTTTTCTAAGAATTTAGTCGTATCTTTAATTATAATGAACTTTTGCTATAAGTTCTAACTTTGAATAAATACGCTACTTTTCGACTTAAACTATCGAAAAGCTTAAATCTAAACACATGCTTTTTATCTACCTATTGATAGAAGACACTAGATTCTTATGCCTTGTCTACAAGGAATTTATTTGGCTTTTCTTTTTTCTTACCACTCTCTTTTTCTCTCTACCATTACCAGCTCAATATAATCAGGTTGTCATCAATGAAGTCTCAGGTGACGGCGGAAATATAGAAGCAAGAAATGATGCAATCGTAGAATTAGCAGGCCCACCAGGAACAGACATTGGTTGTATGGTTATTACGAATACAGAATGGGCAGTGGTGTTACCTGCTGGAACCACTATACCAGCAGATGGCGTTTTCTTGATTGCCTGTGCAATAGGGAATAACGGAGGAGCAAGCGTTTATGTGGGTAATCAATCTGGACTCTCATGTGCTGCTTGTGACTTTCCATCCTTAACAGTAGATTTCGATGTATGTGATCCCGCTAATATTAACTATATATCTTCTTCCTTATTTATAAATTATGGTTTCACATTAGATAATGGTTACTGTGGTGCTAATAGAGATGGAGATCAAGTAATCCTTTTTCAACCAGATGGCACGCCACAGGATGCTGTATATTGGGGACAAGAGGATATGACTAATTCCAATAATGGTGGACTAACTCTTGGTGGGGCATCAAGCAATTGTGGTTCCGTTTATGACCATGTATCTGTGCAAATAGGGCAAGCCTATACCTTAGGAGATAATGATAACAATAACGTTGTCAATGATTATTTAGGTACTCATATAGGTTTTAGAGGAGATGGAGGAAATGCAACAGGCGTGAATAAAATGCCTTCAGGGAATGACGATATTTCCAATCCTGTCCTATTTGGTAGCATGCTTAGTATGCCTCCAGGGGATTGCAATGCGCACCTTAAAATGTATACTGTTCCTAGTTTGCAAGATGCTATATGGGTAGATGTGGGATTGGCATTGGTCGGTTGCAACTCTACTCATATTCGCCTTAATGATTCCAGCCCTATGGGGAATAGTCAGCAAAGTATACGTCCTTTCACAACTGCTTCTCATATAGATGATCCTGATTTAAATTCAGATTGGGTCGCTTATTTAGCTGCCAACTTAATACCTAGTTCTGTTGATCCGATAGCTGCTGCTGAACAATGGCAAGTCACGAACCATCCTAATCCTGGAGTGCCTAATGATTCGGATACTTGGGATTTTTTTTACGATCTAGGAGATGGACCTATTGAGATAACGGAACATGGTCTGCTACAACTTACCTTATGCGAATCTCAAACCATACGTTTTGGAGCAAGAATTTATAACTATCAACAGGTAGAACCTAATATCACTACTAACAATAAAGCAGGCTCTTTTATTAGAGATGAACAAGAACTCGATCAAGCATGGATTATAGATAACTTGGGTAGCAATAATAATGGAATTACAGAATTGAGTTTTATTTCCAATCTTTTACAAACAGGTGTACAAAATTCTTTTACGTTAGTATGGGATGATTATACAGATTGCTGTGGATCAGGTAGTGCCAATACCGTTGTAAATACCAATGTTCCAAATGAATGTTATGAACGCTTAAAAGTAAATGTTACTGTAACTGAACCTTTGACCCTTAGTACGAATAGCATTAATTGTCCAGATGATTTTGAGATAGGAATTGGAATAATTGATGTTAGTTCTTTTGTTACCAGTCCTAATGCTACTATCAATTATCAATTAAAAGAAGCCGTAACAATAGGTCAAGAAATGACTACTGGAACGATCATAATGTCCAACACTACAGGAGTCCTACAACTTCCATCTTCCTTAACACCGCCGATAGCCATTATACTGGAAGACCTATCTAACTGTAGTGATAGTCAAGTATTGTCCATTGGAGAGGATTGTAGAAAAACTTTACCCTGTCCAGAAATAAAAGGAGCTGCTATCAACACCCAGACGGTCTGTCCAAATAATTTTTTTGACCTTACAGTCGATGGAATATTAAGCAAGAATTTACCAAATGGAAGTCAAATTTTATGGTATTATGGAACCCAATCAAATTTTGACCCGCTTGACCAAACAAGTGCTGGGTATCATGGCATTTTTGCAAATAATTCAACAATTACTAATACAGGAACGAATTGTCCAACTGACGGTGCAAATATATTTATATCAGAATTATCCGATCCGATGAGTGGTTGGGATTGCCATCGCTATATAGAAATTTATAATGGAGGTCCTTGCCCTAAAAATTTATCTGGATGGACATTAGATGCGATTGGCAATAATACGACTATTGCCACTTTCAATTTATCAGGAACAATAAATGTTGGGCAAGCAATGATTGCTTCAGCGGATTGTGCCACAAATTTCATCCCTGACTTTACACTTCCAAATGGGCAAAATTGGAACGGAGGTAGCTTAGGATTTTTCAACGGACAATCAAAAGATGGAGCAATGTTGTATGATGAAAATGGCATTTTAGTTGATGCAGCTGTAATTAATAACATGGATAATAATGACTGGTTTATGGATGGAGTTGCTATTCGTAAATCTATGATCTGTGAAGGATTGGTTAGCAGTAATGGCCTTTGCGGTACAATGGCTACTTGCAATGATTTAAGTGATAATTGGACTATAGCATTAGCCGATGTGAATGCTACCCCACAAGTCCATTCAGTAGATGCATTTGCTTGTCCAGAGGTAAAAAACACCTTTGAAATAAGTAAAACATCCAATCAATTAGATACTACTTTTTGTAATCGAACCGTATATTTTAAAGGAGTTCTTAGCCCTATGATAATCAATGAAAGTGATTGTGATATCGCCAATAATTTTACACCAACATTAAGTATAAATCTAAATTGCCCTGAAGGCACTTTGCTAAGAAAAGATATTAATTTATGTCAGCCAGTTGAGGACGATGCTGTCCTAGTTCGAGTAGAATTAAATGGTGGAAGTGGAGTTTATGATGTGACCCTTTCTTTAAATGTAAATGGCGGAATGATTATCATTAATAAAAATGGTATACATAATAATTTGGAATTGACTTATGAGGATATAGTTCAAGCTATAGGGGCAAGCACTTTTTCGGATGCAGAGGTTGTAATTGAAAATATTGTAGATGCTACAGGAGGATTATGTACTGGATTATTTAAACAAGATCCTATTTATCTTACTGTACAAGAAACTCCATCTGCTACGATTACTAGTAGCTCAACTATAACAGATTGTACAGGAGAGGCAAGTGGCAGTGTGACCTTTGAAATATCACCAGAGAGTAGTGGTCCTTGGGAATTAGAGTATCGCATTGATGGCGGTCCATTCAGCACTATCTCTACCAATTCTACACCATTCGTTTTGTCCACTGCAGATGCCGGTAATTATGAGCTAATAAGTGTAGTAAGTGCCGCAGGTTGTAAAGGGAAAATAGATCAACCAAATGTTCAGCAACTAATGCAGCCCTCTGGTCCATTAACTGTATTAGCTGTTAGCAAATTATCTATTTGTAACGATGGCATTCAAGTAATTAATCTTAATACAGATATTTCTATCGAGATAGCAAATCAGGAAGCTATACTATCTGGGACTCCAATGGAGATAGGGAATATACTATGGTATACAGAAGATCCGTATGGCTTACCTCGAATGCTACAGTCGGCAATAATATTGTCAGAAGCGAATGTAATACCTGAAGCGACAACAGATTATTTTTTCACCTATACCCGTAAAGATGCTTGTGAAGTTTATGGCAAAGCTACTATAATGGTTAGCGAAGAAAATTGTTGTTTATTACCAAATGATGCTAATTGTATTGAGGAAGAACCAGAAGTTGAGATGGAACCAGAAGTTGAAATAGAACCAGAAGTTGAGATAGAACCAGAAGTTGAGATAGAATCAGAAGTTGAGGTAGAACCAGAAGTTGAGGTAGAATCAGAAGTTGAGATAGAAAACATTCTGGTTCCAACTTTATCGCAATGGGGATTATTGATTTTTGGATTGTTGATTCTGAATTTTTGTGTTTGGTTTATTGGAGCGAATGCATTTGTAGAGACGTAGCATTGCTACGTCTCTACCTATCAAATTTCTTCCAAAGAAGTAATAGGCAACCAACCTTGTTCCCCATTCGATAATTTAACTTTATACCAACTACCGATTTTATCTAATAAATCCACCTTAAGACCTTCATGTATGGTGATTAATTTAGTGCTTTGAGGATCTGGGCCATTTTTTAAATCAATAGAAGTTTCTAATACAATAGCTTGTTGACTATTTGTTTCAAAATGACCTTGACTACGAGCCGCAAAGAATAAAAGAAGACTTACACCTAATAAAATTAATCCACCTATAAAGCCTTTCTTTTTTAGATCTCTTTCTTTCCCTAATAACCAAACAATTAGGCCACCCACACTTCCCCATACAGCCAATAAAGTCAAGATACTCCAGGCAGTAGAGGAAAGAGATTGATAAAAAGACTGCCACCATTTTTTTAAAAAGAAGGTGCCTATAATATCTAGATCATCTACTAATTGCTCTTGAACAATGGCTAAATTATAGGCAGTATCATTATCATTGGGAGATAACTTTAGCACCCGTTCAAAATTTAATACCGCTTTTCCTAATTTTTTATTTTTCCAATAGGCATTTCCTAAATTATAGTAAATTTCTGTAGAGAACTCTTCACTAGCAAGAATCGCTTCATACTGCTCAATAGCTTTTGTATATTGTCCTTTATTATAGGCATTATTGGCTTGATCAAATAATTCTTGTGGGGTATTTGCGAAAACCGTAGCCATACTTAAAAGCAAGAAATAAACAAATATTTGCTTCAATTTCCAAGAGGTCATTTTATATATTTTTCTAATTAGTGAATTCGTGGTTATTTCTTAGTGGTTATTTCCCAGAAGTGAAGTTTTTACATTAATTCCAAAGAAGATAAGCTGCCACAAATGGCAATAAAAAAATAAAAGCATCAAAGCGATCTAGCATACCACCATGCCCAGGTAAAATACTTCCAGAATCTTTAATATTTAAACTTCGTTTTAGCATAGATTCTACAAGGTCGCCAATAGACCCAAAAATAGAAACGATTCCAGCTAAAATCAACCAATCCTTTAATAATAAATCTTTGAAAATTAAACTTAAAAGATAGGCTGCTAAAAAAGCAACCACCACACCTCCAGTAGAGCCTTCCCAAGTTTTTTTAGGAGAAATTCTAGGAAATAATTTAGTCTTTCCAATTTGAGAACCCACCAAATAGGCACCCGTATCATTTGCCCAGGTCAAGAGTAAAATTCCAAAAATAATATTAGGCCGAAAGATGCCTCCTGAAAAAGCAATTAGAGGTATTAGAGCGAATGGAATTCCTATATAAAAAATGCCTAAAGTTAAGTTGCCAATATTCGTAAATGGTTTCTCAGAACTAGTATATAATTCATAAATAAAGGCCAGTAATACTATTGGGAAAAACAATAAGGAGCATTTATATAAGAAAGAAGTGGCATTTAGATCACCATACAACTGTAAATAGGAAGTTGCTAAAATAGGAAGTAAACCTAATAGCAGACCGAACCATTTTCTACTGCTATTTAATTTATCAAGTGTTAAATCAAAATATTCCCATAAGCACATTCCTGTGATCAAAATAAATAAGCCAATATGGGTCATCGGATGAAGATACACCCCCCCAACCATAACAATTACAAAAACAATGGCAGTCATTACCCTTTTTAAAAAACCTTGCATAAGTCTGGTTCTATTGTTGCATTTATAGAGTGAGCTATTAGCTTTCAGCAGTTAGCTATTAGCCCTAATTAAATGTTGACTTAGCATCTACTAATTGCCAATCGTTCATCATAGCTAAAAAACGCTTAGCAGCTAATGGCTGACAGCTAATAGCTAATAGCTGAATTCCCCTTTTGCCGTGAAAATACGAAATTACCTTATCGGAAGAGTTATATTTGTGTTTTTTTAGAAAACTATACCTTGTTATGAAAATTAAAGTAGTTAATAAATCTTCTTTCGAGTTACCTCAATATAAAACTATTGGGAGCGCAGGATTAGATTTATGTGCAAATATAACCGAAGCTGTCACCTTAAAATCTTTAGAACGAACAATCGTTCCTACGGGCTTATATATTGAACTACCGATGGGTTTTGAGGCACAAATCCGCCCTAGAAGTGGATTATCTATCAAGAAAGGATTAACTTTAGTCAATACACCAGGTACGATTGATAGTGATTATAGAGGAGAAATAGGAGTAATTATGATTAATTTATCTCCTGATTCACAAACTATTCAGCCAGGAGAGCGAATTGCTCAAATGGTCATTGCTAAATATGAGCAAATTTCTTGGGAATCTGTAGATGTTTTAGGAGAAACAGACCGAGGAGCGGGTGGATTTGGAAGTACAGGAGTTTAAGTATTTGTTAAATAGTTCTATTAAGATAAACAGGCAGCCTATTTGTTAGGTTTAATATAGTATTGAAATACCACGTTCAAGCAGTGATTTCTAGTATAAAGAACACACGTATTGAATTAGAGAAATTGAAAACCACGAATTCACTAATTTTGCCTAGCAGGCTCTTAGAATTAGTGAATTCGTGGTAAGATTTCTAACATTTAATTTGTGCTAGAAATTCCTAACATTCAAAAAGACATTCTGAGTATGAAATTTTTAGTAAAGATTAGTTTGATACTGCTATTATTGAGTAGTTTACAAATTTCTTGGGCACAAGGTAGTCGATTTACCCAGGATGAAATCAATCTGCAAAAGATGTTGATTGAAGCAAGCCGAGAGAAGTTATTGAGAAATTACGATAGTGCTGCCTCCCTATATGAGCAAATCATCAAAGAAAATAGAAGTTATCCCTCTCCTCATTTTGAATTAGCTAGAGTATATACTGAATTAGGTAAGACAGACTTAGCCTTAAAGCATATTGAAACAGCTATAAGATTAGATGGTACGAATGAATGGTACAAAACATTCTTGGCTAGTTTATATGATAAGGAAGGATACAACAGAAAAGCTGCAGGCATTTATGAAAGCCTGGTACAAACAAATAAAGATAATGATGCTTATTATTTCCAATGGGCTTACTTTCTAGTGAAGGCAGAAGAAGGAAAAGCTGCTATTGATGTATTTAATCAACTAGAAGCGAAAACAGGTGTTAACGAAGATATTACTTTAAGGAAGCATAAAATTTGGCAACAGCTAGGGAAGAAAAAAGAAGCGGCTCAAGAGTATGAACGCTTAGTTAAAAAGTACCCAGATAACATAGATTATCGACATGCCTTAGCACGATATTATTTGCAAATAGGCGAAAAGAAAAATGCTAAGAAACATTATGAAACAATTGTTTCTTTAAATCCAGAAGATGCGAATGCAAATCTTGCTTTAGCTTCTTTTGAAAATAAAGACCGTAAAGGGGATGACCTAGTCTATTTGGAAACATTAGAAACACTATTCAATCAATCGGATGTATTAATTGATGTAAAAATAGCAAAATTATATCCTTACATCTCTAAGATCACGAAAAGTGAATTAGTGTTACAAGAACGGATTTTAGGATTAGGAATGCTATTAACAGAAGTACATCCTAATAGTGCAAAAGCATATTCTATCTACGGAGATTTATTGTATCAATTAGATAGAGAACCAGCAGCTTTAGAAGCTTATGAGAAAACACTAGAAATCGACGATACCGTATTTTCTGTTTGGGAAAACATGATGCAAATTTATTATTCCTCAAAAGATTATGATGGATTGCTAAAGTTTTCTGAAAAAGCAATGGATTTATTTCCTAACCAAGGTGTTGCATATTACTATAATGGATTAGCGAATACAGAAAAGGAGGCATATCGAGATGCTATCATTTCTCTTGAATTAGTACTTATGATGTCTTCGCATGATCCAGGTTTATTGAAAAGTGCCTATAATGCTTTGGGAGAAACTTATAAAAAATTAGAAAAGTTTGACCTATCTGAGGATGCTTTTAATCAGGCTAAAGCTATAAAGCCTAAGGGGTAGAAGTCAGAGGTCAGATCGTCCCGAGTACTCGGGATTGTCAGAAGTCAGACTCCTAGCGTTGACTACGTGATGTGGTCAACCTGAAGTAGTCAACGTCATACATCTGACTTTTGACAGCGCAGCGATCTGACCTCTGACAGCGCAGCGGCCTGACTTCATTCAAACACTAAAAATCTTCTTTTGAAACAACTAACCTCCTTCTCTTGGATAATATACTTATCCAGTCTATTCCTATTTTTTACTTCTTGTAAAACTTCTAAGATTGCTCAATCAAATGAAGTAGTTCCTGCGCTAGAAATCCAGACTGTGGATTATTTATTGACTCAATTGTCCGATCAGGAGGTCACTGTGGATTGGGTCAATGCGAAAGCAAAAATCACCTACAAAGAAGGCAAAAAAACACAAAACCTCAAAGCAACTATTCGAATGCGTACAGATAGTTTGATTTGGATGAATGTGAAGAAATTAAGTGTGGAGGGTGCCCGAATTTTAATAGATAAAGACTCTGTATATATTCTTAATCGATTAGATAAAGAATATTATATTAAAGGACTAGACTATTTGGAAGAAACCTATAGCTTGCCTGCTAATTTTGAGGCACTCCAAACGATGATATTAGGAAATCCTTATTTCTTTAAAGGGCATGAATTCAAGGTAAGTAGCAATGAAGAACAGTATCACCTTAGTAGTGAAAAAGGAACCAATACCTTGAGTGATTATTGGTTAAATGGATCGGACTATGGATTAGAACAAATGTCTTTTTTAGATTTACGCAATAGTCGAAAATTAGTCGTTGGATATGAAGAGTATCAGCAGTTAGGACCTGTCAATTTTTCCCACCATAGAAATTTTAAAATGCAAAGCGAACAAACAGGAGAGGTCGAGGTAGTTATTAGTTTCACAACCGTGGAATTAGATGTGCCTAAGAGCATGCCTTTTTCCATATCTAGTCGTTATAAGAGAGTGGATTAAGTAAGAAGTAAGAAGTAAGAAGTATGAAGTATGAAGTAGTTCTATTTATTTTTTTAATTTCTTTTTATCCTATTGATTTGAATGCACAAGAGGTAGATGTCTCTCCTATTGATGCACCGGAAAAACGACTAAAAGAAATAGAACGGACAGCTACTTTATTGACAACTACTAGAAAAAATAAAGCAGCTATTATTGATGAGTATTATGCTTTACAACAGCAAATAGATCAAGGGGATGAAATAATCAAAAAGCTACAACAGCAAATCTATAGAGCGACTCAAAAAATGGAACGTTCTGCTTTAGCCGTAGATTCTTTAGAACTAGATATCGACAAATTAGAGCTAGAATATGCGACTATGATTCGACAAGCATTTCGGTCTAAAATAGGTAATAATGAGCTGTTATTTTTATTTTCCGCTGAAAGTTTTACACAAGTAGTAAAGCGTTGGAGATATATACAACAGTATGGGGAATATCGGAAGCAACAGATTCGACAGATATTGGACACACAATCTGCTTTGAAAAAACAAATCAAAGACTTAGAGCTAGGAAAAACGAAACAAGAGCGCTTATTAAAATCTGAAGCCTCACAATATAAAGCGATGCAAGCAGCAATTAATACTAAGAGCGTATTATTAAATAGTTTGCAAAAAGAAGAGCGATTTATTGTTTCCTTATTAAAGGAACAGAAGCTGGCACATGAGGCCCTGAGTCGAGTTTTATCTTCTGTAATAATCGAAGATATTGATACAGAAAAAGACAAGACTAATTTATCAGAAATAACTACGAGTAGCCCTCCACCCAAAAAAATACTCTCTCCCACAATTAGATATCAGTTTGCACAACGACAAGGGAAGATGGATTGGCCTATTCAAAATGGAGTAATTACACGCTATTTTGGAAATCAACGGCATCCAATACATAAAAAGATAGTCATTAATAATAATGGAATCGATATTAAGGCAAGATCTAATAGAACGGTCTTTTCGTTAGAAGAAGGACTAGTAACAGCTATACAAATAGTGCCAGGGTATTTAAATACATTGATCGTGCAGCATGGAGATTATTACACTGTCTACTCCAATTTAGAAACGATCAAGGTGAAAAAAGGAGATATTGTATTAGCTCATCAAGCTATTGGAGAAGTAGGCATTAATACTAGAAAAGATTATCCAGAATTACATTTGGAAATTTGGAAAGGGAAGATTCGCCTTAATCCTATGAGATGGTTAAAGCCCTTATAAATCTTCCTTTTCTTATATCTTTATTCAACCTAAACAGTAGTAGTTAATACAGTTTTTAATTCCTCTAAAGCATTAGGAAAAGTAGCGCTTATGCTATCTAATAAACTAGGTAATTCTTCTATTCCTTGTTCTGATTTTGAAATATCTTCTACCTTTTGATTAGCATTCGTTAATACAGAATTGCCAATAAACGCTAGTGTAGACTTAAGCTTGTGACTTACTTCTCGAAGTTGAGACCAATCACCTGCTTGGTGCAAGTCATTCATTTTACTTACTTCTGCAGGCACTTCCTCTAATAGCATTTCAATCATTACCTTTTTCATGTCTTCATCGCCATCTGACATAAGATCTAGGTAGTCTAAGTTAATATGTTGGTAACTCATGGTAGATTTTTTAGTGTTTTCTATTAATAATTCATAAGTAGCTGTCCTGACTCCTACTCACTTATTTATTTTTTAAAGCATATTTTCCAATTTTTTGGAATAATTGCTCAGGGTCAAATGGTTTCAAAACATAATCATCCATTCCATATTCTTTGAACTTCTCATCTTTAGAAATATGAGCATGAGCAGTCATTGCAAGAATAGGTGTTTGAGTATGTCTATCTCCAGTATTATTACGAATATGTTCTGTGGCTTCATAACCATTCATGTGAGGCATTTGAATATCCATAAGAATAAGGTCAAAAGTTTCTTTTTCTAGAATGGCAATAGCTTCTTGACCATCATTAGCAATAGTAATAGAAATATTAGTCCATTGTTTTTCCAAGGTTTTTCTAGCTACTAATTGATTCATTTTGTTATCCTCTGCCAATAGTAATTTAAAAGTGGCAGAGGTATCATAATCTATTATATCATCTGCTCCTGAAAGTTCTAATTCATCTCCTGTTTCAAAAATTAAATCGAAAAAGAATTTAGATCCTTCATTTAATACACTGGTTGCGCCTATTTTACCTCCTTGTTGTTTTACTAAATTTTTAGCAATAGACAAGCCTAAACCAGTTCCTTCGAATATTCTATCTTTTGTACGTATTCTAGTAAAAGATTCAAATATGGCATGTATCTTTTTTGGAGGTATCCCAATTCCTGTATCCTCTACAATAAACTTAATTTGTACAGAATAGGAGTTTTGACTAATATTAATAACGTATATCTTTATGTGGCCATCATCTGTAAATTTAATGGCATTACCAACCAAATTATAGAGTATTTGATTAAGTCGTAACTTATCTCCTCTAATTATTTTTGGTATTTGATCATCCATTACAATCTCTAAAGCTAAGGATTTCTCCTTCGCTTTATATTTCATGACATTGATTAAATTTTTGAGTAATTCATGTAGATCAAAGTTCTTGTTTTCAAATTTGACCTTACCATTTTGAATTTCTGATATTTCTAATATATCATTGACAACACCAAGCAGAATTTCGGAAGACTGTTTAATAGAACTAATATAGTTGTATTGCTCCTCGTTTAAATCCGTTTTTATTACTAGGTTACTCATGCCTAAAATTGCATTCATTGGTGTCCGCATTTCATGGCTGATACTAGCAATAAATTTTTCCTTCATTTTAGCAGACTCTTGTGCTAAATCTCTAGTCTTTTTTGATTGTTCCGCCTTTTTTTGTTCTGTAATATCTCTAATAATCCCTGTATAGCCTGTGAAACCTGAATTTTCAATCATACGGGCAGTGATTAGACATTGCCTTCTTTCCTGATTGGCTCTTTCAATTTCTATTTCAAAATTGTCTACATTCTTACCAGAAACTAATCTTATTAAGAAATCTTTTCTTCTTTGCACAGAATACATTGTATTATGTATATCTATAGAACCTAATTCTTCATAAGGTATAGCTAGTAACTTAGCAGTAGAAGTATTATAATTGCTCAAATTACCTTCTAAATCGCAAATATAAATGGCAGCATTAGAGGTATCAAATATATCTTGATAGCGTTGTTTAGTTTTAGAGACGGTTTGCTCTATTTCTAATTTTATGTTATTTCGTTCTTTAGCATATAGAATAGCTCTTTTTAATACTTTAGGCGTGAGTTCAGATTTCACTATAAAATCTTGGGCACCTTTTCTGATAGCTACTACCCCTTTATGAGCGAATGTATCACCAGCAAGAGCAATGATACATCTCTCAGGTAATTGCTTTACTAAAAATTCCAATCCTTCTAATCCCTCATAATCTATATCTAATAATATAATTTGCTGTTTTTCATTTTTTTCAATAGAATTAATGGCCTCCTTTAAATCAAGAAAACTAGTTAACTCAAATTGTATACTTGGGTCCTGGTTAATGCTGGACTCTATTTCTGTTAGCTGAGTCGATTTATGACCCAATAAAATTAATGGGTACATAGTTGGAATTAATATAGCTCCTTCTTCTAGCATTTGTGTTTTATTTTAGACTCCTTTCTATGGATTTTTAGCTACCACTATAAGTACTAAAACGGATAGAAGCGCAGCACCTGATGCAAAATATGATAAGAGGGAAAATAGCATAGATTCTACTCTTTGTATTTTTTTTAGGAAAAACCTTGTAGAAGAATAGAATTTTATAGGAGGAGTTACTAGTTGGGGAGCGTTATTAAGGTGGCAAATAATATGCCATCTTATTATTAATCAGAAGACCATTTTTGATGGATCTATATCAAATAAAAGAGGAACAAATAATTATCTAAAGAAGCAAAGTGATTGATGACCAAAAACAAGATACTATCAAAATTAAACGAGTGTAAAACAATTTGGGGGCATGTAAATGAATACCTGAGACTGTTTAATAGGAATTTTGCAAGCAAAATAGGGTATTGAACACAGAGGCGCAGAGAACCAATCTAACTCTGCATCTTTGCGTCTCTGCGTTCAATTATGCCCCGATCTATTTTACACTCAAATTAAACAATGTTTAAGCGGCTGATTATTAATAGACTTGTTATTATTTCGTCGTTACTTAGTTCATTTTTGCCTTATTATTTGAAGGTCGGGGAAGAAAAATAAAATTTGCTCCCGCCTCACTTAAAACAAATAAGCAAAGATATTCAAGAGGATCTTTAAAAATTTGTTGAAAACTTTCAATTTTATCTGCTTGTATTAATTGTTTGGAGGCAAATTCTTCTAATAAAGAGGCATTAATAGACCAAGAGCCTCCCATTTTCTCTTTATTGACTAATTCTACACCAACTTCTAATTCTCCTTTATGGATAATGAAAATTGGATACTTGGACACTTCTTGATCTAAGATAGAGTCAGCAGCCTTCGCTAGAAGTGGCTTAAATTGTCTTAATTCTCGATCTAATTTTTTGAATAATGATTCGTCACTCATTAGAATTTGGTCTATTTACTTTCTCCTAAAAAATTATTGATAAAAGTTACAAACCATAGCCGTCAGGCTAAGA
>CAYOBX010000113.1:0-13824 GCA_964402245.1 uncultured Saprospiraceae bacterium
GTGGTCTCCTCTTTTAATTAAGGGGAGACTTCTTTGTTTTAAATTAAAATGTAAATTAAAAACCTAAATGTTGACAACGAGATGTGGGTCAACGTCTAGGTTTTTAATTTTAATTGTAACTGACTAGGAGTCAGGCGACAGCGGTCAGGAGTCAGAAAATTCTGGGTACTTGAAAGGAAAATCACTTTGAATCGAAGTCGAAATAGTTCTCTATTTACGAAATTCCACCTGACCACTGACTCCTCGTTCCTGACCCCTAGCTAGTTACTTTTAATTTACATTTTAATTTTAATTGATTCCTTAATTATGTGCAACTTAGTTTTTACTTTTGTGCAACAAGCTATTGAAGTATTACAAAAAATTAAATTCAAAATATGAGCAAATACCTATTTTTTCTTTTCTGCCTAGTACTAACAGCCTGTGCTGGTACAGAGACAACAGATACCGCTACTACCCAAACGCCCCAACCTGTAGCTGTCCAAACTGCTAATCAACCGCAAACTAAGATAACAGCTCCGATAGAGCAGCCCTCCACCTCTGAATCTCCTGATATAAAGATCACTATAAAAGGAGCACAACCAGGCAATGTACGCTTAATTGGTATTTATACGGATCGTCAATACTTAGCAGACTCTGCAAAAATTGATGCGAGTGGCACAATTCATATAAAAAAAGCAGAACCTTTCAAATCTGGATTACTATATGTTGCTTTAGATAAAGGAGGAGCTATTCAACTATTAATGGATAAGGATCAAACCTTTACTATGTCTACTGACATAAATGACCTAATAGGCGCAATGCAAGTACAAGGAAATACAGACAATGAAATTTTTTATAAAAGCCTGAAAATGGAAAGCGCACAGCAAGGACAAATAAGTGCTTTCTCCCAACAAATGAAGGGGCAGGCAGAAAATTCTCCTCAATTTTTGGCAGCAAAAAAACAAAGAGATGCTTTAATAGCTACTAGAAAATCTAATCTAGCAGTCCTTTTTAAAGAACATCCTAATTCTTTTTTTACTGCTTTTAAAAGAGCTGGACAAAATCCTGAAATAAGAGATATTAGATTTGCAGATGGCACTCTAAATGAAGTAGGAAGAGTTCATGCCTATAGAACGGAGTTTTGGGATAATGTGGATTTTTCGGATGAACGCCTTTTACATACGCCTGTAATTTCCAATAAACTGAAGCGATATATAAAGGAATTAACACCACAACATCCTGACTCTATTATTAGTGCTACTTCTTTCTTGATTAATAAAACGCTACAATATCCAACCTACTTTCAATACTTTGCTAATTGGATCACTATGCAATATGAGCCAAAGGAAACGACGTTGATGGACCCTCAAGCAGTATATGTTCATATGATTCAAAATTACTTTACGGAAGAACGTGCCTTTTGGTCTAATCCAGCGGAAATACAAGCTTTACAAACAAGAGCTTATGAAATGGCAGCTAGTTTGGTTGGTAAAAAAGCACCTGATGTCATCTCAACAGACCAGTACGGAAAAACAAAGTCCATATACGAAATGACTGCTCCCTATATCATTGTTTACATGTATAATCCACAATGTGAACACTGCCAAGAGCAATCCCCTAAGCTGGTCAGATTTTATGAAGAGTGGAAAAATAAAGGAGTAGATGTTTTTGCTATTGCCATTGACACCAATGATGCAGAATGGAAAGACTATATTAAAAAAACAGGTATGAACTTTACCAATGTTCACGATCCAACGAATAAATCTATTTATGCAAAATATTTCGTCGATCAAACACCAGAGCTATATGTCTTAAACAAGGACCGAATAATCATTGGTAAGAATCTAAAAGTAAATCAAATAGAGACTATTATTAATCGAGACAAGTAAATTGAATGATGAATGAGAAATGATGAATGAGAAATGAGAAATGATGAATACATGACGTATCATCACACATTCATCATTTCTTATTTCTCATTTTCTAAACCCCCATAATCTTCTTCAACAATTTAGCATCCACCTCATTGCCAGCGAAATCATCAAAAGCTCTTTCCGTAACTTTAATAATGTGGTCGTTAATGAAAGGAGCACCTTCTTTTGCGCCTTGCTCGGCATCTTTAATACAGCATTCCCATTCTAAGACCGCCCATCCATTAAAATCGTATTTGGATAATTTACTAAAGATTCCTTTAAAGTCTACTTGACCATCTCCAAGAGAACGGAATCGCCCCGCTCTATCCGCCCAGCCTTGATAGCCCCCATATACGCCTACTCTACCAGAAGGATTAAATTCTGCATCCTTCACATGGAACATTTTAATATGTTCATGATAAATATCAATGAAAGCTAAGTAATCTAATTGCTGCAGTACAAAGTGACTTGGGTCATACAAAATATTCACTCGTTTATGATTCTTGGTTGCTGCTCTAAACATTTCAAAAGTAATCCCGTCATGAAGATCTTCTCCAGGATGAATTTCGTAACATACATCTACCCCTACCTCTTCTGCTACCTTTAGAATTGGTTTCCATTTTTTTGCTAATTCTTTGAATGCTGCTTCTACCAATCCTGCTGGGCGCTGTGGCCAAGGATATACCGTATGCCAGATTAAGGCTCCAGAAAAAGTGACATGTACATCAATGCCTAAATTACGACTTGCTTGCAAAGCCCATTTTACTTGTTGGGTTGCCCACTTGGCTCTTTCTTTTGGTTTGCCTTGTACTTCTGCTGGTGCAAATCCATCAAATAAAACATTATAGGCAGGATTAACCGCCACTAACTGGCCTTGCAAATGAGTAGATAATTCCGTGATCTCTACCCCACATGCTTCGACTTTACCCTTTAATTCATCACAATAGGTTTGACTCTCTGCTGCCTTTTGTAAATCTATCAAGCGGGCATCCCATGTAGGAATCTGTACCCCTTTATAGCCTAAGCTAGCGGCCCACTTACAAATACTCTCAAGAGAATTGAAAGGAGCGTTGTCTCCCATAAATTGAGCTAAAAAAATTGCTGGTCCTTTTATCGTATTCATGTTTAAAATTAGTTTTAATGATTTCTTATTGAAGACCTATTCACAGTCACTAAGTAATGGAATAAAAATAAATGAATATTCTTACACCATTACTAATGTCCGATTTTTTATATTGTTTCTATAAGAAAATACTATTTTTTTTAAAAATATCTGACTAGTTTATTCCTCTAGTCCGTATTATTTTAGCTGCTTTGTATCATCCAATGTAGTGGCAACTTTAGTCTTTGAAATTTAAAATTATTTTTTTTTTATAATTTGTTTTAAATCAATCACTTAGATAATTCATTAGAATACATATAATTATTTTTTTAATATTTTAGTATTAAAACCTTGTATTATTCGTTGAAATATGTGCATATTTGCACATATAATTACTTATAATATATTTGATACTTTTTAAATCAAATATCCTTACCGATTCAAATTCCGATTTAAGTTAAACGCTCAATTCCTCAAACCGGCCCAAAAAAAAATAGAGCAGAATAGAAACACTATTCTTTCCTTGCTACTATTAGATTACTCTCAGAGCGTTCAAATTCCCTTTAATTTATCAAAAAGATTCTTCTTTTTAGTTCAGTCACTATGCTGTACGAAAAAGAAAAATCATTGAACAAGTCATTCTTCAAAATTACGCAAATTTACTAATATAACATTAGTAAGACACTTTAGGGATTGGGATAAATAACTACCTCTTTTGGGTAGTTTATTTATCTTCCAATCAATTCTCTTTCAATTGTCCTAAACTGCTAGTCAGTCTATATAGATGAAATGGTAGCTAGTACAAGAGAGAGGAATCACATATGAAACACTATAATATGAGCCGTAAGAAGCAATGTACGTCTGTGCCGTGTATTGAACGGAACAGTAACGCTATTACCCATTTCAACACTAAATTTACGAAGCAACTAGCAGCGCTCTCGTTTGCGTTCTTATGGCTTTCTTTTCTAAGTGCATCCTCTATTGATTTTGTTATTCCTATTAATAACAGTCATAATACGCACACTTTAGTCAATTGTGATTCTACTTTCTCTTTCTCTAGTGATACGTCAAAAATTTTTTACAGAGATTCAAATATTCGAAATAGTACCATTACCTTTTGCCCACAAGATGGTAGTCAAAGATTAGGAGTGCTTTTTCAAGAATTTGATGTACTTCCAGGAGATACCCTCTTTGTTTATGATGGACCAGATACGAATGCGCCATTGATAGACAAAGCTTCTGGACAAGGTATTGACGCTGCATTTGGCGGTGCCGTATTTGTTTCTTTTAATCGAAACACCAATATTTCAAGCTGTATAACATTCTCCTTACATACCAATGGAGATGGCCGAGGTGGAACGGGATGGGTCGCAGATATTAAATGTGCAGATAGAATAGCTAGTTTCGTTCCTCCAATTATCCCATCCCAACAATTAAATTGCAATGCAGAATCCATAGATATTATTATACCCGCAGCAGAGATTATTGCAGAATGCGGACCATTACGATACGATTCTGCAATGATTCGTATTGTTGAAACTACTAATGGAATCCTATGTGGGGAAACCTGCCTTTCTTTTGATGCAGGAATGCAGCTATCAAACCCATTCGGTGTAGGTACTTATGAAATAATCTACAATGCTATTTTAGATCCAAGTATTGCAACAAGTGTCACTTTTGAAATTAAAGCTCCTGATCTTATCTGCAAAGAAGAAGTCATTGTCAATACAAATACCAACTGTGAAATAACTATTTTTCCAGAAATGGTAATAGAAGATTATTGTTTTCCAATTCAAGATATACTCCATTATAATATCATCATCAAAGATGCTACTGGTGCAATTTTATCACAAGGCAGCACGCTTACGGAAGAATATCTTTCTTTATCTACTGATGCAATTACTTGTGGGGATGCTGGGTATCACATAGAAATCCAACAAGTGTATACTGCCAGACAAGGATCTGCAGTCTGTGCCTCCGATAGAGTTATTAGTACTTGTAGTAGTCCTTTGATTATAGAGGATCAGACGATACCTTTTTTTACAGAAGGGCCTCGAACAGATACCATGTTCACCTGTGATTTTAACATAGACCTACTTTTGTCTAGTATGAGTTCCCCTACTACTTCGGATGCCTGTGAAACGACCATTGTCACTTTGGAAAATATAAGTATTCTAACAGAAAGTGTTGTTACTTGTAGTACTCAGCCTACTTATATTCTTGAGTGGCTAGTTGAAGATGGTTGTAGTAATTCAGCAAGGCGAACTGATACCCTAAGAGTCCTTCGTCCAACTATCAGCCAGCTCATTAATATTCCTTTGGATATTATGGTGGACTGTAGTGAGCCTATAACAGGTTCGCTTTCTAGAACAGGAGATACCCCTATAGGCATACTTAGTGGCTTACAAGTGGATGGACAATTCCAAGCAATAGATACGATCTTTCTTGATGAAAACAATCCAGCTTGTGATTTTCGATTACAAGTCAGAGATATAGGAACTGCTACTAATTGTGGGGCAATTCGCCAACGCATTTATGAATTAATTGATCTATGTGATCCACAAGAAATCACTGTTTTAGTAGACACTCTGTCTATTCAAATAATAGATACAATAGCACCTACTTTTCTTGATTGTACTTTCTCGACATTAGCGGATGCAGAGCAAATATTTTTAGAAATGAATAGTTGTCAAATAAGCCTAAATTTTCCTCTACCAGAAGCTACTGATAACTGCGAAGATAAACCAATTGTTAGGGAGTTTACCGTACAAGAATTGGTAAACAGGGAATGGTCTACCAAGGCCATTTCCGTTTTTCAAACTAGTTTTGGAGTAGGTATTTTTAGAATAGGTTATGAAGCTTCTGACAATTGTGGTACCCTATCTAATAGAGATACCTGTTTTAGACATTTTATTATAAGGGATACCATTGCACCAATCGCTATCTGTCAATCTAATCAAGAAATTAATTTAGGTATAAATGGAATAGCAACATTATCAGCAATGCAATTCAATAATAATAGCACAGACAATTGTGGTATAGAACAGGTATTGATTAAAAGAAGTGATTGTTTAGATGGGGAGATGAGAGTAAACACTGCACTGCTTTTGAGAGATAGTATTGATTTATTAGAATTTTCGGATGAAGTAGCTTTTGAATGTTGTGATTTATTTAGAGATGTATTAATAGAATTACTAGTTATTGATAGTAGTGGAAATTATAATCTATGCTCTAGCATAGTAAATCCTATAGATCGAGTGCAGCCTAGTTGTATGGCCTTACCCTCTGTTACTCGAACTTGTAATGAATTTCAAACAACTGATATTGCTAGACCAACTGATCTAGACGGAGAAAATGATTTTGATCTAGAGGAATGGATGCCTTTATCAGCTACAGAAGTTTTCTTTTTTAATCAACAATTTGGAGACCCTAGTGAGCTTTGTATAGACAATACCAATTGTATCACCCCTATCATCGAACAAGAGTATCAATTACTAGAAGGCAACTGCCGAACACTGAGTATAAAACGTAGATATAGAGCTATTGATCGTTCTGGTAATGAAACGCCTTGGGTAGAACAAACAATAGAGGTAATCTATCAACCTGATTGGGTCATTACTTTTCCAGCGGATGAATTTACTAATTGTGATATAGATAAAATGGAGGAACCTCCATCTCCTATTGAAGAAGGAATTTGTGATGATTTTACTTGGACATTTAGAGATTTTGTAATACGATTTGAATCCGGGAATATCCAACAAATCACTAGAACTTATTCCATTGTTAATCAATGCTTGACCAATGTCGATGATCAATGGCTTCCAATCGGCAGAGAAGCAGATGGTGACGATATTGTTCACTCTCCCAATATTATTACTGCCAGTCAATTTCCAACAGAAGACCATTTTACGTATGTACAAATAATTCGTTTTGTAGATAATGATGCACCGTTCTTAGTATTAGGGGAGATAGATAATGTCTTGTTAGGAAAAGGCGATGCAGCTCCTTTTGAAGAAGAAGATCAAACCTTTGGCAGTAGTCCTTTAGAATGTGATGATAATCGAACTTTCTCTGTATTTGCTCGAGATTGTAACGAGTTGTCTACTGAAGGATTGACTCATAGATGGCAGTTTTTACAAAATGGAAATTTATTGGATGCAGGTAATGACTCTTCTTTTTTACAAACCGTTTTACCAGATACTACTTATACCGTTATTTGGCAAGTTACTGATGAATTTGGTAACCAAACAGATACTACTGTTCAATACCAATTTATAGATGGTGTTGCCCCAACCCCTAGATGCGCAAGAGATGTTGTGGCGACCATAGATACTGTAGATAGAATGGTATTGGTGCATGTGGACTCCTTAGATGCAGGAAGCTTTGACAACTGTAATGATCAAAGTGAATTAAGTTTTTTCCTATGGCATGAATCTTTGCGAGTAGATACGCCTAGTGTCTTGGCAGAGGTACAAATGCTTCCAAAAGAAATCCCTTTTACTTGTGCGGATGAAGGAATTGTCCAGTTATTATTATTTGTAGTAGATGCTACGGGCAATTATAATTCCTGCCCTGCTCAAGTAGACATACAAGCCCCCATAGAGATTGATTGTAATGAGACTATGGTTGGTGGTACTATAACAGACAGGTTTGGTGCTCCATTATCAAATGCCAAAATTGATATTATCGGAGTAAATACCAGCAATAGAACAACGACCTCTAATGAAGCAGGTAATTATCAAATGATGCTCCCTAGCAATAACGCTTATACCATTGCACCATCTAATAATTCTAATCCTTTAAATGGTGTCAGTACTTTCGATTTATTGCTAATCAATAAGCATATTATTGGGACATCTATTTTCACTTCTCCTTATCAATATATAGCCGCAGATATAAATCAGTCAGGAACCATTACTACCTATGACATGGTAGTTCTTCGTCAAATGATATTAGGTCAAAAAAATCAGTTCCCTAATAATAATAGTTGGCGTTTTATTAATAAAAACTTTTCTTTTAAAACTAGTAATCCACTCACAGAAGAGGTAGAAGAATCTTATGCTATAGATGTTAGAGATACGGATAATGTGTACATGGACTTTATAGGGGTGAAAATTGGAGACATTAACGGAGACGCAACTTCTTCCTATACATTCGCGACCGTACGAAATTTTGGAACAGCTTTCTTTATATATACGCCTGAATTAAAAGTGGAACGTGGGAAAACTTATACAATTCCTTTTTATGCACCACAGTTAGAAAACATTTCTGGTTTTCAAGCCACTTTTAAATTCCACGATTTGATCTTAACCAACAAAATCGGAGGTATAGTGACACCCGACAATATCCATGGGTGGCGTAAGGGACAGGAAGGATTTCTTACCACTAGCTGGCACTCATTATTATCCCATGACAACAACACCGTCTTGTTTAGCCTCACTTTTGAAGCGACAGCAGACGGGTACTTAAACGAGTTGCTAAGCGTTACCTCTGATCCAACTCCCGCTGAAGCTTATAGCTTCAGCGGGCACTGGTTGGATTGTGCTTTGTCTTTTCAATCACCTGATTCAATGGAAATTTTGGATTTTGGTTCTATTATAACCCCTTCGCCCTCTGTCAACCAAGAGTACACTACCCCCGTACTCGAATTAGAGGGCGGAGCTTTTAAAGTTTTTCAAAATATACCTAACCCATTTGCGACAACAACGACTATTCATTTCTATTTACCTCAAGAGGCCCTAACCGCTTTAAGCGTCTTTAATATACACGGACAGAGCATTTTACAAACAACACAACACTATGCAAAAGGTACCAATCAAATAAAATTCGTTTCAGACCAATTGTCTAATGGTACCTATTTTTATCAGGTAGCTACACCCTTTGGTGTAGCTACCCACAAGATGATAATAGCCAAGTAATGGTATAGGATAGTTGAATAGATTAGCAATAGTTAACAATTGCTAGTCTATCAGCTACTCCTTATTAGTGAAGAATTAAAATTAAAATGTAATTTATTTTTAACCACTCTCTTAGCTTTACTTGTCCACAATATAACTGGGTTTTTAAGAACGGGTGTGCCTTCGGGTATTACCCGTTTTTTTAATTTTAATTTACATTAAAATTAAAACTGAGATGTTGACTCACCTCGTTGTCAACATCTCGATTTTTAATTTACATTTTTATCAAAAAGATCTTTCCATAACCGCTTCACCTGCGTATCTCCAAATCCATAAATTGGTGCTTGTTTGCTAAATGCGCTAAACACTGGACCAAATTCTTCTGTCCCTAAATCTTCCATTATTTGAAGTACCAATTGACTGGGTCGGCCTAGTTGTCCCTCCTTTGGTATACGATCTATATGCGCTTTAACGGCTGGCACTAGAAATGGATACTCCTTAGCTAAAGCTTCTGCCACTTCCAACATTTGCTCAGTCTTACTTTTTTGATAATAAGTCCATAGACTAGCTATTGCCTCTTTTTGTTGAAGTAATTGTCTTCGCTGATAGAGCCCTACTAATTCCTCTTTATTCAAATAACCAAAACTATATTGATTAGGCGGATTAGGCTTGACTAAATAAATAGGAGTGCTAGGAATATGTTGCTGTAAAAGATGAATGGTAAACCAAAAGTTAACTTGGCAAAATAAGTCTTCTTCAAACCATAAGTTAACTTCTGAATTAGGGGAGATGTTGATTATTTTTTGAAATTCAGAATGGGTTTTCTCAAAATATTCTGCTTCCGTAATACCTTCATAATTCTGGCTTATAAAGGTCGCTCTAGTAGCTAATAATTCTTTTAAAGTATCCCCTTCTACCGCTCCATCTACTAGACATTCTCGTAAGACAATCTGTTCTCCAGAAAGCGTTGTTGGAAACTGGGCCTTCAAAGCGTCCCCATTTAGGATATGGTATTGAAGAATCATGCGAATGGGTGATTTAAACTTCCAAGAAATTTCGAATATCCTGATGCGCCTCCAAACATTCCTTAGAGATTTTAGCCATATTAATAAATCCATGGACGACATTAGGGTATTCTTTAAAAACCACTTGATTGCCAGCTTCCTCTAGTCTTTTCGCATAGGCTTGTCCTTCATCTTTTAAAGGGTCATATTCTGCTGTAAATACAAAAGCATTTGGTAAATTAGATAGATCTTTAGTTAAAAAAGGAGACATCAATGGATTATGCACATCTTCGTCGGTATTTTTATAGTGATCCACATACCACTGCATTGAAGATTTGGTTAAAAAATAACCTTTGGAATATTTATCAATAGAGGGATGCATTAGACGTGCATCTGTGGTAGGGTAGATCAATACTTGATTTTTAATGCTTGGGCCATTATTATCTCGAGCTAAAATACTTACTACTGTTGCAATATTTCCTCCCGCACTATCCCCCATTACGGTTAATTCATTTGCATTAGCTCCCAACTTAGCAGCGTTTTCAGATGCCCAAACCGTTGCATCATAACAGTCTTGTAGGGGAACAGGAAATTTATATTCTGGAGCCAAACGATAATCCACTGAGACCACCACTGCTTGATTTTCTTTACTCAATCTTCTGCAAACTAAATCATGGGAGTCAATATTACGAGCGACAAATCCTCCGCCATGATAATAAACAATTAAAGGCAAATTAGAAATATCGGAAGGGCGATAGATACGAACAAGAATCTGCGCACCATCTCGCATAATAATTTGCTCATCTCTTATTTCATGTAGATCAATGGGCGGATAGTCTAGTAATTTCAAAAAAGAGGATAGCTCCTTCGCATTAGCTGCTCTAATCTTCGCTGGTGAGATTGTTAGGTCTTCTTTTTTGAAATTATTTAGATAGAATAATAATAGACGTAATCTGATTGACATAGAAGTTTTTTAAGAATGTATTCTGTAATTAGTTGATGCAGCAATTTTACAATCTACACCATCACCTCACTCAGTGCATATAAAATTTCTCGCCCAATCTGCCGACACCGCTCATCATATTTAATCGCCTCCAGATCCGTATCATCAAAGGCCTTAGGATCTTCAAATGGTAAAGAAAACCTAAAATCACATCCCGATATAACTGGACAGCCCTCATCCGCTGAAGTACAAACCATGATTGCCCCAAACTTTTCCATAGGATTAGGAGAAACATCATATTTTTTGGAAAAGGCAATATAATGCGGCTGCCCTATTGCCCATTGTATCTGGTATATAGGATTAGTTGTATTTACATTTTGAGAACGGATATCAAATCCTATTCGCTGAAATGCCTGTACGGCACGAGGATTAAATGCCGTTGCTTCTGTACCTCCTGAAAAAGTATTGATAGTCGGTAATCCATAATAATTGGCTCCCACTGCCAACCATAATTGCCCCATATGGCTTCTTCTTGAATTGTGGGTGCAGATAACGATTAATTGAGGCGTATCACCTTTTGCTATCGTAGTAGTGATGTATGCAGATAGTTTTTTAAGATGTGTTTTACGCTCTTCTGGTATTAAAGGAAACTGTAATTCTAATAATTCACAAAATTCCTTAATTTCTTTTTTTAGTATTGGTTCAGTCATAGATAAAAGAAATGCTTTGGTAAAGGGCAAAGATACAAGTCACCAAACAGTCTAACCATTTTACACCGTGCAGTTTATATTATAGTACTTGGTAAAATTTTTCCAACAAGGCCAACAACTGCCCTTTTAACTCCGCCTTCAAAATTCCTTTTTCTGTAGAAAAATTTTGTTGAAAAGAAGGTAATGAAAAAGAACCCACCACCTGCTTATTCCCATAACTAAAACTCTTATAGGCTAATTCTAAAACGCCTTGTCCGCCTCTACCTCCTGGAGAAGTAGCCATTAATAACATCGGTTTATCCTGCCATACACTTCCCTCTAATCTAGACATCCAATCATAAATATTCTTAAAGGCAGCCGTATATGCTCCATTATGTTCTGCAAAGGAAATCAAAATTCCATCGGCTTCTTGTATTTGCTGTTTAAAGTCTTTTGCTAATTGAGGAATACCTCCAGCTTGCTCTCGATCTATGCTATAGATAGGCATTTCAAAATCATTCAAATCTAGTAAAGTTACCTCTACTTCCGTCAACTGATTAGCGGCATAATTGGCTAATTGTTTATTTATAGAAGCTTTACTATTGCTTGCGCCAAAGGCTAGTATTTTCTTGGTCATTATCTTTTTTAATTAGTGAATTCGTGATTAAAAAGTCCTTAGTAACGACAAAAAAATAACTCCACCATTTGGATAGCTTCTTTCGTCGTTACTTAGTTTGTTATAGGCACATTTTAGGAATACCAATTGAAACCTATTCTCTACTTAGAATATGTCTAGATAAAGACACTTAAGAAGTAGGAAAAGTTCAAACTTTACTAAAGGTTAAGGCTTACTTTCAGTTTCATTGAATTTCAACCCTCTCTATTCGTTTTCTATATTTCTTATTTTTTCTGGTATGTTGTCCTTTTTGTCCATCTATTGGAGAAGAATATCCATTCTTTCAAGCTTATTTTATCTACATCTTTGTACTGTAACCATAGCCAACTATTTTTATTCATTTTTATAAAAACAAAAAAAATGAAAGCGATTATTAATATTCAAAAGTATCAAAATAATACCGATCTAGACAAGCCAAACTTATTAGATTTTCATGCAGATTGGCGTGGACCTTATATAGCATTATTTCCTAAATTGAGACTTAAACACAAATTTGATTTAATTGTGAGAAAAATCAATTTAGATAAAAGCCCAATACAATTCACTAGAGCCTAACAACAAAAAAAAGTTCGACCAAATATTATAAAATGGTCGACACGGAGATGATGGACAAAAAAGGAAGGAGAAGGGAATGAAAGACAAAATTAATAAATAACTTAAAATTAATAACAATGAGTACTATCGCACAATTTAAAGTTCCTACAATAGAAGAAGTTTCCCCTCAAAATCAAGAAATTTTTAAAACGCTAAAATCTGCTTTGAGCTTTGTTCCTAATATCTATGCAGCAATGGCTAATTCTAATAATGCACTAGGAAACTATTTGACTTTTTCCAACGGCGCAACCTCTTTTTCAAAAAAAGAAAAAGAAGTAATTGACTTAGCAGTCAGTCAAGTAAACGGATGTAAATATTGCTTGTCAGCACATACTGCAATCGGTAAGATGAATGGTTTCTCAGATGAGCAAATTCTGGAATTGAGAGCAGGCGGCGCAAGTTGGGATGCTAAACAAAATGTCCTAGCAAAAATCTCTCGCTCTATCGCAGAAAATAGAGGAAAGGTAGATCAAGCTTTAGTAGAAGATTTCTATGCGGCAGGATATAATAATGAAAACTTAGTCGATCTTGTAATGGCAGCTGGCATTATCAATATCACTAATACATTCCATAATTTGACGGGTGTAGCAATTGATTTTCCAGTAGCAGTAGATTTATAAATATATTGGTGACTAACTCGATAGTAATACCCCCTAAAACTTTTTACTCCCTATAAACTTTTTACAACCCCCTAATACTATTAGTAAGTTATCCCTATCCGATTTTTTCTCATTCTTTTTACATCAACTCCAAACTGTATGATATATAGTTTGGAGTTTTTTTTGTTTGTATAGTGAAGGCTTCTGGCACGAATTCAATCTAGTTCTGTTTTATGTATATACTTGGAAGTGGAAAAAATGTAAGATTGGTAAATATTAAAACTAGTTATTTTCTATTCGTTCGTGGTTTTCGACCATACTTTTCTTCATAGGACAACCAAATCAAGAAAGCCCTTGCTAATACAAAGATTAACAAGAGCTTACGTTTTTACTTGTGATCTGGCTGGGGCTCGAACCCAGGACCCTTT
>CAYOBX010000114.1:0-13818 GCA_964402245.1 uncultured Saprospiraceae bacterium
ATATATAGCCTGTTATAAAAAATGAATAAACTATTTCTACTACTTTGGATATTACTACTGACAAATACTATTATAGCCCAAGAAAAGGCATGTTTTATCTGTTCACAAAGTGATGTAGAACATATAGATCATGATCATGAACCCCCCTATAAAGAATTTTCTTTTCAAAGCGAATTACCTATTCTTGCAGGAGGATTAGCCTTAGCCGTTACTTCTCAACTACTAAAAAAACCTGCTCCTTTATCGCTCGAGGAGATTAATCTATTGAATAGAAATGACATTAACTCTTTTGATCGCTACGCTACCTTCCAAGACTCGGAGTCTGCGAGAAAAGCAAGTGATATATTCTTATCTGGGGTATTAGTTTTACCAAGTATATTTCTTAGTAATCACCATACTAGAAAAGACATAATTCCATTAATCGCAATGACAGGAGAGGTTATACTTATTAATATTGCCATTACAGATATTACAAAGAAATTAGCTAGAAGAACTCGTCCATTGGCTTATAATCCTAGTTTTCCAATAGAAGAAAAAATGAGAAGTAATACTAGGGCTTCTTTTTTTTCAGGCCATACCTCTCATACTGCTGCCCTCTCTTTTTTAATAGCTAAAGTAATTGATGACTACCATCCAGAAGCAAAAATGGGAATTAAATTAGGTGTCTGGACTTTCGCTGCATCTATACCTGCTATTACCGGTTATTTAAGAGTACGGGCGGGCAAACATTTTCCTACAGATACCATTACAGGATTTGTCATGGGTGGGTTGGCTGGTGTTTTAATCCCCCACTTCCATAAGAAAAAAAAGACCCTAAAAAAAGTACAGCTTAGCCCTTCTTTAGGGGTGGGACATGCCTCTTTAAAGGTACAATTTTAGAATATGACTGATAGAATCACTCCGATAAAAAACCATCCGCTGCATATATATTTAGGTGTTCAAGATATCAGTTCTGAAGCTGGAAATGGTACTTTGAAAGCTATCGTGAACCCCAATACTTTGAATCCTTCGGGCTATTATCATGGGGGCATCATGTATACCTTATGTGATTGTTGTGCTTATAGTGGTGTACTTAGCATACTAGAGTCAAATGAAGAGGCAGTGACGCACGATATACATATATCGGTGCTAAGGCCAGGAAAATTAAATGATAAGGTGATCTATCAATCAAAGTTGGTGAAGCGAGGAAGAACACTTTGTTTTATTGATGTGGAAGCTAGAATTGAGGGTAAGTTGATTGCTACTGCACGGGTTACTAAAAGTATTGTTGTTCAATAGACTTGTTGGAAAATCTTCTGGTACTCGGTAAGCAGTAACTTTGTATAGTTTTTTAGAGGTAGCTATTTTCTTAGACTTTTTTTCAAAAAAGCCTAAGAAAATAGCTATGCTCTGCTCGGTGTAAAATGATTAAATTGTCGAAAACGCTACCGCACATACAATCGCTTATTAGGCAAAATAATATCCCCTTTTAAACCATTCAATTTACGTAATTCCTCTACTGTCAAATTATATTTTTTAGCAATAGAAGAAAGCGTTTCATTACTACGAACGATATGTGAAGCTCGATCTTGATAGGGGACAGGGGTTCCATTAGAAGAAGTACTACCCGTACAATCACCTTCAATAGTTTTTAACTGTTGACCCACCTTAATCATATTTGCATTTTTTAATTGATTTAAAAATCTAAAACGCTCTACGGTATAGCCGTATAAGGCAGCAATCTCTGATAAGGTTTCTCCTGTTCTGACTGTATGGATACAATTGCCAGATAACCAACCACGGTTATTTCCATCCTTTGCTGTTAATTGACTTCCATTAGAGTTAGTAAAATTAACGCCAGCAGGAATTAAGAAATCTCCATTGTTATTCACTACATTAGGAGGCGCTACTCTTAGTTTAGTACAAGGATATATTTTATCTTCTTTATTCAGCTTATTCCATTGTCTAATCTGATCAATAGATAAGTGGTATCTAGCGGCTATCTCTGTAATATTTTCTCTAGGTTGCACTACGTGTATTCCAAAACTAGATCGTTCTGAACAAGCAGTAGATGAATTAAAAGAGGTAGGCTGGGAAGGAGCTACTCTAAGTGGGGTGCAGGCAATAATTATATCTTTTGCATCCAAATCATTCCATTGCCTAATATCGTCTACTGTTATATTATATTGTCGAGCGATCATCGAAATGTTTTCTTTTATCTGAACGACATGAATGCCAGGACGAGACTTTTCTGCACAATTAACGACAGGAGGCACTACTTTTAAAGCAGTACATTTTTTAATAATTTCTCCTTTTTTTATACCATTCCAACTTCTTAATTGATCTATTCCTACAGCATACCTTCTAGCTATTTCTGACAGCGTTTCTTTTGACTGTACAATATGCACTCCTCTGTAAGAAGATTGCTCGCAAGATTCTTTGGTGGTAATGGGTGGTTTGACTTTCAAAGCGGTACAAACTGGTATAATATCTTGATTGGAGATACCATTCCAAATTTTTAAATCATTAATAGAAATAAAGTAACGAGCAGCAATATCTGTCAAAGTTTGTTGAGGTTGAACGATATGTACACCTGGTCGAGATTCTTCGCCACATCTAAGCACTGTTTTTTCAATGACTACTGTCTTTGGTGCTTGTGGTGTTTTGGGCGGGATCACCTTCAAAGCAGCACATGCTGGTATAAGGTCTTTATTCGTTAGTTTATTCCAAGTATATAGATCATCAATAGACAAATTATAGCGACTAGCTATTTCTGATAAGGTTTCTTTTGGTTGTACAATATGAATACCTGGTCGAGAATTTTCTCCACATTTGATGATGGTCTTTTCAACGATTACATTTTGTGGCTTAGCAGCAGGTGTTGGAAGAGCCACAAGTAAAGCTCTACAGATTGGAATAATATCCTTATTAGATAAATTATTCCAGGTATAAATATCATCAATAGAAATATTATATTTTTTTGAAATATCTGTTAAGGTTTCTTTTGGTTGAACAATATGAATACCTGGTCGAGAATATTCTCCACACCTGATGACGGTCTTTTCAAAAACTTCAGGTTGCTTTGGAGGTGCTACTTTTAATGCAGAACAAGCATTGATTAAATCTTTATTCGTTAAGTTATTCCAAGTATAAATATCATCAATAGAAACATTATAAAGTTTGGCAACTTCTGTTAATGTTTGTTTAGGTTGAACAACATGCATCCCTGGGATATTAATTTGACCACATTTAATAATGGTCTTTTCCACGACTACTTTTTCTACCATTACTTCATCTGGCGGACCGATCTTTAAAGCCGAACAAGGATGAATCAAATCTCCATTGGATAAATTATTCCAAGTATAAATATCTTGAACGGATATATTATATCTATTAGCTATTTCTGTTAAATTTTCTTTTGGTTGTATGATATGCACCTCTCTGGTAGATCTGGTACTACAGATGACCTCTGGCACAACTACTTCTGGTGGAGCTACTTTTAGTACTGCACATACTTGAATACCATCCGTTGGACTTAAATTATTCCAAGTGTAAATATCATTTACAGTAATACCATAAGCAGCAGCAATACCACTAATTGTTTCTTCTGATTGGACTATATGAATGCCAGGGCTATTTGTCTGGGTACATTCTATTGCTGGTGTTTTGTAAACTAATATTTCAGATTCTTGCGGAGGGGGTAATATTTGTAATTCCATACAAGGCTTTAAATTAGATGTTCCTTGTAGATCATTCCATTGTTTGATATCTTCTATATTCAATTGGTATTTTCTAGCAATTCCAAATAGGGTTTCTTGAGGTTGCACTACATGAATTCCATGAGAAGATACATTTTGACAAGCTACTACAGGAACAAATTTCTCCACCTCTTTCGGAAATAATATTTCTGCCTCAGCGGGTTGGAATTCTACAGGAATTGCTTCTTCAATTACTTCAAAAGTGGGCACAGGAGGCGCTTTAGCCGTAATTACCTCCGGTATGGGTGCTTCAACAATAATTTCTTTTGGTGGTGCTGGATTACAAATCCGATCTATATATTGATCCAATGGCACTCCATTGATACTTTCCAACTTCAATACATCTTTATCTGCACTAAAAGCTTCTACATCCCGTCTTTCTTCAATGATACCGATAGAGGGAATAATTGTTAAATCAATAGTAGGCTTACAGGTTTCTATTGGAATTTGCTTAACCGTATAAGTAGAATTACATTGAAATTGATTGGTCGTCAAATACATAAAAGTAGATTCAGAATTCAATCCACCTAAATTATTAGGAATATACCCTGAAGGGTCTTCTCTATATTCGAAATCATACTCATTTCCTGCGACATACACGCCATCCCCCAAAGCTTTGGTAAAAGTAGCCAAATGTACACTAGACACCGTATAGTAATTTCCAATAGGTCGAACTATAAATAGTCTATTTCTACCAGTATTAAAATCTTTGGCAAATTTTTCGTTCGCATTGATCCATTTACAAGATTGGGTACCTTTTGGTGCTACTTTTACTTTTCTAATGCTCTCCACACCTATTTCTAGCATAACTCTAGACCCATTTGCTCCTTGTAGGCTATAGGCAACTAAACCACCGCCCACTTGATTGCCGTTCATTCTATAGACATAGCGATCTAGGCATGTTTGGTCGTATTTAATATAAATGTCTTTGGAAAAAACAGGAAAGCTGATGCAAATAGACAGAAAGAATAGACAAAAGGTCTGCCAATAGAGTGAAGATTCTCTATATAGAAAGTTTCTAAGTAGTGAGTTTCGTTGTGTTAGTTTTCTCATGATGTTGAATATAGATTTAAAGCTTGAATGAGACCAGTTGCCTCATTCAAAAAATCTATTATCATTCTCAGAATTGTTTTAGTATCTAAAACTCGACAACAAAATACACGTTTTTATTGGCATTACCAATTTTTTTTGTGCAGAGGATATATTATAATAAAGGATAAGCATAAACTTATATATCGAACGAAATAGCAAGCTAAGACCAATATTGCTTACTTAAGAATAAACCTCTATTTAACTTTTTATTAGTAATTTCAATTTTAAATTCACAATCACCGTACTTTTTTCGTTATCCTTTAGAACGAATTAATGTATTTTATCTATTAATTAGTAGCAAGATTATGACTAAGCGAATATCGAAATATATACTATATTTATTTCTTCTTTCCTGTTTATGGATAGCTTCTTGTTTAAAAAATGAATCAATAGACATTTCTCCCACTAGCCCTATCTCCGTCTCTCAAGACTTAGTGGCTGCATCCATATATGGAAAAGTCATGGATCAATCAGACAATCCCATAATTAATGCGGAAGTGACCTATAAATCTGGCTTGGAACTAGTTCAAGTTTACACGGATGAAGATGGTTATTTTTTGCTCAATGGTATAAGCAATCAAGGACAAGCTGCCTTTGTGAGTGTAACTTCACCAAATAGGTTTGAATCATTTAGAAATATCCCTTTAGTTGAGAATAGAAATAATTATACAGAGATCAAAATGATGGATAAGCAGATCATTGGAAATATAGATGCATCTAATGGTGGATCACTATCTCTTACAGAAGGCGCAGAAGTGAAACTCCCTAACAATGCAATTGTAAATAGTGCAGGTGAAATCTATGATGGTCAGATTGCAGTTGCAATGGACTGGATAGATCCTAGTGCAGCCGACTTGGTACAGCAAATGATTGGCGATCTTAGTGGGATAGATGAAGATGGAAATATGCAGGCATTAAGCACTATGGGAATGCTTCAAGTGGAGTTAATTGCTGAAGATGGTTCCTTACTAAATCTTAGAGAAGGAGCGATGGCGACTTTGACTTTTCCAATTCCGCCCAGTTTAATGTCTAGTGCTGCTCCTACCATTCCATTATGGAGCTATAATGAGACAGAGGGTATTTGGATGGAAGAAGGAGAAGCATATAGAGAAGGTGATAATTATATAGGCGAAGTAAATCACTTCAGTAGTTGGAATATAGATTATAAATTTGACCCAATAGATATTTCAGGACAAATAACCTGTAGTATCGAATCGCAATCTAATTCGAGGAGTTTCATTGGATGCTCTTATTTGGAATTATATATATGTAGTGATGTAACAGGCAGAACAGGGGGATGGTTATGTGAAGATGGATCCTTTAGTTTCTTAAATTTTCCAAAAGATGAACCCTTCGATTTAAAAGTGGTTGATTCGTGTGGTGACACCATATTCCAAGATACTTATGGGCCGTTTACAGAAAATAAAGATTTGGGAATAATTCTAATAGATGATTCTAGCAATTTTATGAAGAGCATAAAAGGTAATGCCGTTAATTGCAACAATGACCCTGTGTCAAACGGGTACATCAGAATCTCAAATAATCAGCAGATTGATCAGTTTCCCATAGAAGAAGATGGGACTTTTGAAATAAGCTATACACCATGTGAGTTGAACGATTTTGTATTAATTGTGGTAGATAATGATTTTGCCCAGAACTCTGATGAATTCACTATTGACTTAGATAATCCAAATTTAGAATTCAATAATATTAAAGTTTGTAATAACCTTGATAATTTTATTGCCATTGATATTTCTGGACTAGAAGATGTCCTATTTGTAGTAGACAATTGCTACCTAATACCTGAAATATCTAATGATTCTTTGAGTGGTATACATAGTCTAATGTATGATCACCAAATCACTAAATCCGAATCTACATTTGGTGCATTGTTTGGGATACCAAAGAACTATGAAACAAATTCTAATTTTGATAGGAATAATGTACAATTCCTTGATTTACAATTAATGCATGATTCTATGAGCTGCTATAAATTGCCTCAAGAAGACATCACTGCCTGTTTCAAAGAATTAGATATTTCTCCAGGGAGTACTATAAAAGGTACATTTAGTGGTTTTGTTGGTTGCTCTTCTCCAAATCAAGCGGATATAACAACAAGAATTTCTGGATCATTTTCAGTAGTGGTCAAATAAAGGTATTTTTAGGTTATATCATTAAACAACTTCTATCATAAGGTATTATGTCAGTTATAAATACTCTAAAAATTAACGATTCTTTCACGAAATCTTTGCCAGCTGACCCAATAGTGGCCAATACTCGAAGACAGGTGTCGGATGCGTGTTATTCCTACGTGGAACCTAAAAAAACAGCTAAACCACAGTTAGTTAGCGTAGTTAAGGAAGTTGCTGAGTTGGTAGGTATTCCTGAAAAGGAGTGGGGGAGTGAAGCCTTTCTAAATATTGTTACCGGCAATGAGCTTTTAAAAGGAAGTCAGCCTTATGCGATGTGCTATGGAGGGCATCAATTTGGGCATTGGGCAGGCCAATTAGGAGATGGACGAGCTATCAATTTAGCGGAAGTGGAACATGCAGAGCAGCGATGGGCCTTACAGTTAAAAGGGGCAGGCCCTACTCCTTATTCCAGAACAGCGGATGGATTGGCGGTCTTACGGTCTTCCATACGTGAATATCTGTGTAGTGAAGCTATGTATCATTTAGGAGTTCCTAGTACTAGAGCTTTGTCTTTAGCTTTATCGGGTGATGAAGTATTAAGAGATATGATGTACAATGGCAATTCTGCTTATGAAAAAGGGGCGATTGTTTGTCGGGTAGCTCCTTCCTTTATTCGTTTTGGTAATTTTGAAATACTAGCCTCTAGAAAAGATGAAACTACCTTGAAGGCTTTACTAGACTATACCATTCAAAATTTTTACCCTGACTTAGGGGGGCCATCTAAAGAAGTCTATCTTGCTTTTTTTAAAGAAGTAGTTCAACGAACAATAAATATGACCTTGCATTGGCAGCGAGTAGGCTTTGTACATGGGGTGATGAATACAGATAATTTTTCCATATTAGGTTTGACTATAGATTATGGGCCTTATGGTTGGTTGGAAGGCTATGATCCAGATTGGACACCCAATACGACAGATCGCCAAAATAGAAGGTACCGTTTTGGAAATCAAATCAATATTGCTTATTGGAATTTAGTTCAGTTGGGGAATGCGTTGATGCCTATTATCCAAGATGCAGCTCCACTTGAAACGATTTTACAGAACTCCCAAAAAGAATTCGGACCTACCTATTTTCAGATGATGCGGCATAAGCTTGGTTTAATAAAAGAACTGCCAGAGGATGTTGCTTTGATTACGAGTTTATTAGAAAAACTTAGTTTAAGTGAAACGGATATGACTATTTTCTTCCGAAATTTAAACAAAGTAAAGAAGGAAGCAACAAAAAATATTTTAGATCCTATAGAAACTGCCTTTTATGACTTAGATGCAGTTAAAGAAAATCATTGGGAAGATTGGACCACTTGGATGCAAAGTTATTTGACTAGACTCCAAGTAGAGGTTTTATCAGATGAGGATCGGATAATTAAAATGAATCAACATAACCCTAAATATGTTCTAAGAAATTATATGGCGCAACTAGCTATTGATGCAGCGGATAAAGGGGATTATCAATTAATTGAAGATTTTCTTACTTTATTGAGACAGCCTTATTCGGAACAGCCAGCTATGGAACAATGGTTTGCTAAGCGGCCTGAATGGGCACGGCATAAGGTGGGATGTTCTATGTTGTCTTGTAGTTCTTAGAAATACGTAGCTCAAACTTCCAGCTTGAGAATATAAATGTATCAAGCTGGAAGCTTGAGCTACGTACTTACTTTACTTGCTCACTTATCCAATCCAATATTTCTTTTAATGCTATTGGAGAAAAGGTCTGTTCAATTACCGCATACTCATTTGGAGATCCAGTTTCGCACTCCTGAAAAAGGTGATTTAAATTTGGCAACTCTTTTATCGTAACGTCCTTATTCTTTCCTTTATCCAAGGCTATTTTAATAGCCGTTAAATTTTCTGTTGGAGGAACCTGTAAATCTTTTTCTCCATTAATGGCTAAAACAGGACACTTGACTTTTTCTAAGGTTGGTGCTGGATCGTATTTTAGAAAATATTGCATCCAAGGACTCGTAATTTGATTAACCTGTAATTGCACAAAATCACTATCACTCATACCTTTAGGTTTTCCAGTAGTTGGATTATCTTTTATACTTTGTTCCAAGTAGTTTGTTAAGTCTGTTTTTAACTGTTCTGTATCGGTAGCGTCAGTTATTATTTTAAATGCTTTTTTATTGATTATTTCGTTTTCTAATAAATCTTTCTCTTTAATTCCTGAGGCTTTTCCAATTAATTTTTGCTGTAATAAAAGCAATTGGTCGCCTGGAATACCTGTACCTGCTAATAATACAATGTAGGCAATATCCTCAGAACGATTGGCTACCATTGGTGCAATTATACCTCCTTCACTATGTCCTATTAAACCTATTTTATCTTTGTGTATTTCTTTTCTTGTTTTTAAATACTGGACACCAGCTTCTACATCTGTTGAAAAATCTAAACTAGTAGCAGTGCTAAAATCTCCCGTTGATAAAGCAGTTCCTCGATCATCAAATCGTAAAACAGCAATACCATTTTTTGTCAAATAATCGGATAATACAAGAAAAGGTTTATGACCTAATATCTCTTCATCTCTATTCTGTGGGCCACTTCCACTTATTAATATAACAGCAGGAAACACGCCTTCTTGACTTGGTAGGGTTAAAGTACCTGCTAAAATAACCTCTGCTTTTTTATTGTCAAAAGTAATATCTTCCGAATGATAAGGGTATGGTTTTGTTGGTTCTTGGGGTCTAATAATCTTTTCCTTTTCCACTATATCTTTAGATAAATTCAAAGGAAAGGATTGGCCCGCTTGTTTGAAATTTCCAACAATAATATTGTCTTCGCCTAAAACACCTTCGTAGGCTATCCCTGCATTTAAGATAGTCAGTTTTAAAATATCGTTTTCAAAACTGGTACTTGTGACAGGAATGCCGTTTGCTCCTTGATCTGGACTATCCATAGTAGAACTATATCCATTCTCAACTTTATCAATATTAAATACAAGTCTTAATTGTACACCTGGTACTTTTAGAATACCATTCCATTTTCCAGCTATGTCTTGTCCATATAAAGACATCGTTAATAAGAGTGTATAAAAAAGTGAAATTATTTTTTTCATTGATCTATAATTTTTTTATTTAATAATCCATCCCTGCTTGCCCTTTACGATATAATTGGATAGCAATATTTTTTGAAATTTGTTGGAAAATATTATTGGCAAATGCTGGTTTATATTTGCTAGGCAACATAGCGTTTACTAATTGGAATTCTTCAAAAGGAGTTCCATAGGGTTGAGACATATCACAGAAATCTTTTCCCATTCGATGCATTTCTTTTCCCGCTATAAAATGTTCAAACCAGGGATCAAGGGTAAGCATTTCCTCTTCTAATAGGACATCATTCAATACTAAATAACCAAGATCATGATATTGTTCAATCTCTTGTTCGGTGATTAAATATTGTTTGCCAGTTCGTCGATGTTTTCCAGAATTAGGATTCTTAATTTCTTTCATATTTCTTATTGATTCCATTTTTTTCTTTTTCTATTTCATCTCTCCTAATAAAACCTCCACTGCTTTTTTCAATTGCAAATCTTCGTCTTTTGCTTTACTATCTGGTGCATTCTCTACTAATACATCTGGCACAGCAGGTCCATGTTCCATATTCTCACCAGTAGCTTTTACATACCAAGCACGAAATGGCATTCGGACACGAGAACCATCAATCAATCTTTGTCCACCTGTCGAAATAACAGCACCGAATGTGGGCGTTCCCACCAGCGTTCCTCTATCTAAAGTTTTGAAGGCATGAGAAAAAATTTCTGCATTAGAATAACTATTCTGGTTACATATCGCAATGGAAGGCTTGGTCCAAGAGGACAATGGTAAGCGTTCTCCATAGGGATAGGTTTCTTTAAATTTTTGATTTTCTTTTTCTAAACTAGTGGCTGCTCCACGAGGTACCGTATAAGAATGTTGCCGTACATTTAATACCGCCATTAACATATCTGTGGTCCAACCACCGCCATTAAAACGGACATCAATGACCATTCCTTCTTTGCCATACCCGCTGGCTGCTAGTTCTCTTTCAAATCGTTCAAAACTGGACCAGTTCATTCCCTGTATATGCAAATAGCCGAGCCGACCATTGGAATATTGATCCGTTAATTTTTTACGGTCTGCCACCCAAGCATCGTATAACTCTGAACGGAGTGAGCTTTTAGGACGAATGATTACTTCTTTAGCTAGTCCATTAGTTCCGAGTAAGTTGAGCAGGATACGCTCCTCTTTCACTCCTTGTAATAAGCTGTAAAAATTGGTAGTAGCGGTTATTGATTCTCCGTTAACGGCAGTTATTATTTGCCCTACTTTTAATTCACTTCCGACTCGATTAGCAGGGCTATTAGGGATAATTTTGGTGATTTTTACCCCATTGCTTTGAGGGAGTACTTCTATACCCAATAAACCTGTCCGCTCATTTTGGGTGTCTTCTGGGGAATCTCCATATATGCCCATGTGACTCGCATTTAATTGTCCTAGCATCTCATTTGCCATATCTCGAAAATCTTGTGCCGTGGAAGCAGCTAATGCACGGGGTTCGTAGGTGGTTCGTAGAGTATTCCAATTGCGACCGTGAAAATTGGGATCATAAAATCCAGCATTTAAACTACGCCAAGCCTCGGCAAAAATTTGTTGTCTTTCTTGAGCGTGATGTATATCCATTTTAGCACTAAATGGAATGCTTGCTGGTTTAATTTTTTCCGCATCTGCTTTAAACCGTTGTAAGACACCTCCATTTTTTAAATAATATAAATGCTTACCGTCTTTACTTATCTTTGGTCGAGCAATATTACCTTCAGACAATAAGGTGGTCATGTCTTCTCCATCCCATTTAATACTGCGGAATTCGGATTTACCAACAGACCCGTTTCTACCTGAATTGTAGGTACTAAAAAAGAAGGTTTTACCATCTTTACTAATGGCCAAATCTCCCTCGTTCCCCGGTAATCTAGTGACTTGTACGATGCGCTGATACATATTCTCGAAGTCGATCTTTACAGGGGGTATCCTTTCTTTTTTATTTTTATCTTTTTTGCTTTCGTCTTTTTCCTCTGCATCATAAGCCGCCTCTTTCCAATCTACTTTTGTCTTTTCCCAATCTGCTTTTTTCAACCATACAAACCACACATCCGCATCTCCATTATTTCGAATAGAAATAAAACCGAGTTTGCTGCCATCCGCACTCCAAGTAGGGGCGTAATCTCCTCGTGGATGCATACTGACATTGTGCGCTTCACCTGTTCCGTCAGCTGCACGGATATAAATTTCTTCATTAAAATTAAGATCTTCATAGCTATATGCCAACCATTTGCTGTCTGGACTCCAAGCGATACCTTCTGGTATATCCCAACTATCTAATAAGGTTTTTTCATTGGATAATTGACCCCTAGCATTAATAGCTGCTACCGTCATTTTTCCTCTTCCTTTTACGAGTACTATTTTTTTACCATCAGGAGAAAGATGGATTTGGTTTTCTTCTTCTGGAGTGTTGGTTATGGGCTGAACACTAAGTTTAAAGGTTTTAAATAAATCGGTGGTCGAATTGTCCGTTGATCGTGCCAAGAATACATCTTTATTCCCGTTTCGATCAGAGATGAAAATCAAGGTAGAATCATTCAACCATTGTGGAGCTTGATCCCGAAATGGATGCTTAGTGATCTGGACGGTTCGCTTTCTGTTTTCATCATTGGGGGTAACAAAAATTTCTCCTCGTATTTCTAAGGCAATCAATTTAGCATTAGGAGAAATGGAATAATTGTTCGCACTTTTAGTAAAAGTCTCATGTTTGATAGGGTCAAATCGATAATCTTCCGTCACTTGAATATCAACTCGTTGAGGGGTAGCCCCTTTTTGTGTAGATAAAGTATATATATTAGTGCCCCGACTAAAAACTATTTGTTGACCATTTTCACTAACATCAAAATATCGAATTCCTTCATCCGTAAAATTAGTGAGTGCAGTTGGTTCGTTTGTCGCTTTTCCAGTGGTATCTAAGTTGATTTGATAGATATTGTATCGACCATTTTTTGCGCCTAAATAATAGAGCTGTTGATCAGTTCCCCAATCAGCATACACTTCTTGCGCATTGGAATTCAGAAGGGAGTGATAGGTTTTATTATGGGTATCGTATAGCCATATATTTCTATTGGCAGGTCCTGTATAAGCTTCTCTTGCCACTCGGCAAGATCCTTTTATGAACGCAATAAATCGTCCATTCGGACTAGGCTTCGGATTAAAGCCAGTCGTATTTAATAGTCTAAAAGGTGTACCTCCTTGGCTATTTACTTGATGTATTTCTTGTTCTCTTTCTACTTGTACGAAATTTCTTCTTGTTGCAAATAATACATTCCCTTGGTGATCAAAAATAGGGGCAGCATCTGAGGTAGAATGATGGGTCAAGCGCATAGGTCTACTTCCTGTGGCTTTAATAGAAAATATATCATTATTACCGTATCGATTCCCTTGAAATACAATAGACTGTCCATCTGGACTCCATTGCGGATGACTTTCATAACTTTCATGTATCGTTAATCTTCTAGCGATGCCACCTTCTACTGGCACGGTCCAAATATCCCCTTGGTAAGAAAAAGCGATTTGTTGACCATCTGGATGTAAAGCTGGAAACCTTAATAAAGTAATATCTTCTTGTCCAAGTAATAGGGTAGTACTAAAAAAACTGAACAATATTAGGGAGGTACTTATTTTGAAAAAGATACTCCTTATCGTAGGATGAATGGTCTTTGTCATTGGTTGAATTATATTTAATTTGAGTGTAAAACAAACTGGGGGCAGTAGAATTATCACT
>CAYOBX010000115.1:0-11626 GCA_964402245.1 uncultured Saprospiraceae bacterium
TTTTAAGCATTTACAACGTTAGGCGGGTAGCCGACGAATTTCAGAAACGACACATTCTCAAGACTTTAGCACTGACTAAAGGTAGAATAATTGGTCGGTCTAGTGCGGAATTAATACTCCTACTTATTATTCTACTTGAATGTTAAAATAGAATGCAACTACATTAACTTAGTAACGACAAAACAATAACTTCGGCATTTGGACGGATTCTTTTGCCCTCAGCAGCTCATCCGCTTTGCGGTTCACAAACGGTGTTTGCTCCTCTTAAAAAATACTTCCCTAGCCCTGCTATGCAAGGATTTTTTAAGAAAAACGGAGACCAAAATAAGCTCGCCCAAATGACGGATTTATTCTTTCGTCGTTACTAACTTTGCAATTAATTATTTTCACTGTAATTGTCAAAAAAAATACATTCTCTAGCAATCTTAGTATTAGGACATTCTGAAATAACCGATAAGGTTTTTAAATGCTTACCTTTGAATAAGTTCTGAATACAATAATTAAATATATGGATATACTATTGGTTACCCAAAAGACACTAGAAGACACTTTACTATTATTATCAAAATTAAACAATAATTTATATAACCAAACCATACCTGCTTTATTCAATGGTACGCTTGGTAAACAAACACGACACTTAATTGAATTGTACCAGTGTTTGTTGTTTAGAAAAAATAATGCGATTGTTAATTACGATGAAAGGGCTAGAGATCCCCTTTTAGAAACAAATGTGGAAGCTGCAAAAGCATCTATTCAGCATTTAATGTCACAACTTTCGAGCGTAGAATTACAAGAAACCTTAATTTTGAAAACAATATTATCTCCTTCGCAGGAAATCCAAACTAACTTATCGAGGGAATTATTGTTTTTATATGACCATAGCGTCCATCATTTGGCATTGATTCGCGTGGGTTTTCAAATGATTCAACCAGATGTTTCATTACCACCTCATTTAGGCGTAGCTTTAGCTACTTTAGAATATCAAGATAAAGAAGCATAATCCATGATAAAATCTCTATTCCGCTATCACCCAATTTTTATCAAATTATTCCATTGGGAATATTGGCCTACGTATATAGTTCATGCTCCAACGATGTTCATGTGGTTGTGGTTTGCGATAAAAGCAAGGGCATTATTCTTTTTTACAACTGTTAATCCAGTTATAGAAACAGGAGGAGTAATGGGGGAATCTAAGATTAATATTTTAAATAGGATTCCTGATAAATATTTGCCTAAAACAATTTTTGTCGATCCTAAAACATTCAATCTAGAAAAAATATCTGAAGCACTATCTGCGAAACAAATGGTTTTTCCACTGATCGCAAAACCAGATATTGGGGAGCGAGGGTTTTTAGTAGAAAAATTAGAATCAGAACAGGACTTAATTTCCTATTTTCAACAAACCTCTGTAAGCTTTCTCATTCAAGAGTATATTACCTTTCCTGTTGAAATAAGTATCCTATATTATCGACTACCAAATGCCAATAAAGGGGCGATCACTTCTCTTTGTATTAAAGATACTTTGAAGGTTACTGGTGATGGACACTCTACTGTTGAAACACTAATGAAGAGTTATCCAAGAGCAATTTTACAATTGCCTAGATTTAGAGAAAAGTATCCTGCATTACTAAAGGAAGTTCCTAGTAATGGAAAAAAGGTAGAGTTAGAGCCAATTGGGAATCATAGTAGAGGAACTACTTTTTTAAATGGCAATGAGCATATTGATGAATCATTAGTAGCAGTTTGTGATACCATTGGTTTTCAGATGGAAGATATTTATTATGGAAGATTCGATATGAAGTGTGCAAGCATCGAAAAATTAAAAGAGGGAAAGGATTTTAAGATACTTGAATTCAATGGTATTGCCAGCGAACCTGCTCATATTTATCAACCAGGGTATTCCAAAATACAAGCCTACAAAGTGTTATGGGATCATTGGAAAATTATTTATCAAATTAGTAGGGTGCAAAAACAAAAAGGTATAGCCGCTATGAGTTGGAAAGATTGGCAAAAGCATTATCAACAGTATAAAAATTATGTGAAAATCGCTCTTGGATAAATTATAAAATGATTATTGTAAAATACTTCATTACTGCCTTAGTGATAAGTGCGTTGGGAACCATACCTATCGGATTAATTACCCTTACCATAGCTCAAAAGACCATAGAAAAGGGAAAGTCGGCTGGATGGCTAGTCGCCTTAGGGGCATCTATTATGGAATTTACATACACCTTTGTAGCATTATGCAGTTTAGATTTTCTATCTCTAGAAAACGAATGGAAAAGATATGCTCAAATGATAACCATTGTTATCTTTTTACTACTTGGTGTTTTTTATCTACGAAAACCAGCTCCTCCTCCAATTTCAACTAGTGCAGTAAACACAAATCAAAGACTAGATTTTATACTTGGAATAGGTATTGGGACGATGAATTTTTTGATCCTCCCTTTTTGGTTGGTGGTAGGATTATGGCTAGAGGGTCAAGGATTTAATTTTGAAAATAAGGCGTGTATTCTTTGGTTTTCGATTGGAGCTACTATAGGGGCCTTATTGATTTTTATAGCTTATATAGAGGGAAGTCATTTTATTCTGAAAAAGAGTGATAAAATAACGGCATATGCAAATAAAGTGATTGGAGGTTTATTCTTGTCACTTGCTTTATTTCAGTTGATTCAGTTATTTTGATTGTACCGATATTTTTCATTAAAGTGTGTCACGCAGAGTTCGCAAAGAAGGCAGAGACCTAATATAATCAACACTCTGCGTTCTTTGCGAACTCTGCGTGCAATAAACAATAAACAGTCTCATTGTACCTGTTGTAGCATATCCAAAATAGCACCTCTAATTAAAGGAATCTCGCTCCATAGAATAAAATGATCTCCGCCTTTTATCATTTTTAATTCTACTGAAGCACTGTTCACCAGTTTCTTTTCCGCAAAATAAGCATTACCTGCAGGCACTAATGGGTCTTCTGTACCATGTATAATGGTTACGGGGCATTTGATATCTGCCCACCTATCCTCAATATTCTTTAATTCTTCCCTTAAAGGGATAATCTCCTGATTACAGACCCGAAAAGCTGGAGGAGTCAACCATCTAAGCGGCATAAAATCTACTCCCTTTCGCCACCAATTAGAAGGCTCTAGTTCAGGCGAAATGGAAGGTGCTACTAATATCATACCATCTACTAAATGAGGATAATCCATAGCGAGTCGAGCATTAACGGGTCCACCCATAGAGTGTCCGACTATTATCTTTTTGGAAGTAGGAAAGTCTTCTAGTACTGCGGCAATTAATTGAGCTTGTAGCTGTAAGGAGGGCACAGCAGTACCGAAATCAGAATAACCAAATCCCAAGCGATCAATAGCTATTAAAATAGCTTGTTGATATAGTAAAGAATCTTTTAAATATTTTTTATAAGCAGATAGAGATCCTGGTGAACCATGTACCAAAACGACGATAGGCAATTGTGTATCTGTTCCTAATTGACCGTATTGTAAAGTAGTCCCGTCTAGCTGTTTTTGTTGAAATTGGAAAGGTAGAGAGCTAGCATTTTTGATCTCCTTACTAAATTCACTAGGATGATAACGCATTTTTAATGTCGTTGAACGACTACAGATCCACCATCCAATCAATAATAAAATAAGGACCCAGACTCGCTTTTTATAAAACCACTTTTTAGCCATAAATCACCTATTTTAATTTCCATCCTTCATTCATTATTGTTAAATTCTGGTCAATCCAATCCTGTGTATTTTCTAATAATGCTTGTGCATCGGTTCCTTTTAGAGCTGGACCAAACCGCACTCTTGCATAAGTATTTGGCTTACCAAAACATTCTAAAAAATGACGAATAAAAACATCATCCCCTACCCAAGCATCAGAAACTGATTGATAGTCTAAGGCCACTGGATAAATTGGAAAGTCAGCTAAAGCTGCATCTTTAAAAAGACCTGGTTTAAAAGCGGTTGTTTGAGGATGGATATGCGTAGTGCCTTCCGCATAATTGATTACAAATAATCCACTGTTTAATCTATCAGCTATGGCGATACGAGAGGCCTTTCTACTTTCAGGACTGGAGCGATCAATAAATACAGCTCCAGCCAATTTACCAGCGTAGCCAATGAGCGGCCACGTGGCTACTGATGCTTTTCCAACTGGAACGGCAGGCACACTGCCAAATAATAAAAAAGGATCTGTATAGGAACGATGATTACAAATTAACAATCCTGCCTGAGTAGGAATTTCTCCCAAGACTTCAATATGTAATCCAAGTCCTTTCGTTAAGAATCTAGTCCATTCTGACAACAAGCGTAAAGATCTATTCAAATCATACCCAACAAAAATGACTTTCAATAAATATCTAATCATATAAAAAATAGACCCTATCGCAAAATAAAAAAGTCTTAATACGCCTCTTATTTTAGAAATCATGACAATTAAATTATTTTTTCTCTAGCATTTTAATAATTTCTTGTGGTAATTTTTGCAAATCTAATATCATCAAACCATCTAGCGCATCCGAAAAATTAGGATCCAGATTAAATCCTATGAAGCGAGCATTCAATTTAGTATACTGTTTTAATAAAACGGGAACTTTGATGTGGTCAGGCTCAATAGTAGCCATAAACCTTTCTAAATCTTTCAATTCATGGCCAATCTGTTGTAGGTTAAGCTCCTCCTCTAAATGGGGAATAAAAGGAGTTCTCGGCTCAAAAAAAGAAGCCATTTCTTTATTAAAATAATGTCGTTTCACAAAATCAACGATCATGCTTTTACCATTATGAGAATAGTATTTACTAATACTAACAGGACCAATCAAATAACGATAATGGGGATGTTTTAATAAAAAAAATAAAATGCCTTGCCATAGCAAGAATAAAGGTAAATAACTTTTTTGGTAAGTTTTAATTATATAAGACCTTCCTAATTCTAATGATTTTTTTAAAGTAGCATAGGCTGGGGTTTGAATATTAAATAAACTATGGATGTAAAAACCTTTAACTCCATATTCCTGAAAAATGGTGTCACCCGTACCTACCCGATAGCCTCCCACAATCTGCTGGCCTTCGCTATCCCAAATAAATAATTGATAATAATATTGGTCGAATTCATCTATGTCAAATGCCTTGCCTGTACCTTCTCCCACTTCTCGAAAAGTCTCCTCCCGTAGCCGACCAATTTCTCTTAAAATGGAAGGAATATGATGAGATGGTACGATATAGACTTGGAATTTCCCTCGCTCAATATATCGATTCTTCGAATCAAGCTTAGCTATTTCCTGTATAAGAAGTTCTTTAGCCACAGGCGGAATGATGTTCTCCATATCTTCAACTTATTTTGCATTTATTTTTGCGTCATTCCTTAATTTCTCGGTACTAAAATTACTACCTTAGCGTTTTTAAATTAAAGGTTCAGTGAAGTATTCGTCCAATAACAGACATAGACCTGCTCCAATTTGGTGCCTTGGTTTCCCCAACGGATCCAATTGCTGTATTGGCCATTTTAAAAGAAGCCAAGGTAAGCAAAAGTTTGGAATTAAAAATAGAAGGAGAGTCGCTATTTAATGATGGGGTAGTAGGGGTGGTTTTTACAGGAGTGCTTGAATTTGTTTATGCGTTTAATTAATTTGGTTCTTTGACAAATCCAGTGGAACGTCTAGGATCGTCGAGGTTTGAAACCTCGATGCTGTATGATAATCGTATGGCATCGAAGTTACAAACTTCGACGATCCATTACAATCACGGGATTTGTTAGAGAATCATTAATTTTTTAAGAATGTAAAGTTATTTTTGATCTATTCCTTGCTAACATCGTGTGTTTTTTGTATTTAATAACGACGAAATAATAAGGTGGTCTTCTGGACGAGGTTATTTTTTTCTTGTTGCTTAGAAAAGGATGATATAAGAAGATAAATTATAATAAAAAATAAAATATGATTAATAAAGTTTTCACTTTTCAGAATAAGTCAGGCATCTCCTTAAGTGGACAACTGGAAGTACCCATTGACCAAGATCCAAGAGCCTATGCTGTTTTTGCGCATTGTTTTACTTGCAATAAAGACTTTAATGCTGTACGAAGTATTTCGAAAGCACTTACTCAAAGAGGATTTGGTGTATTGCGATTTGATTTTACAGGTTTAGGAGAGAGCCAAGGAGAATTTGCTGATACTAATTTTTCTTCTACTGTCAATGATTTGATAGCGGCTGTCCAAGCGATGGAGGAAGCTGGGATGCCCCCACAATTATTAGTTGGACATTCTTTAGGTGGAGCTGCATCTCTTTTTGCCGCCAACGAATTGCCTTTCATTAAGGCAGTAGCCACTGTTGGTGCACCTGCTAACCCTAAGCATGTCTCTCATTTATTTGAAAATAGCATAGAGGAGATAGAAAAAAATCAAGAGGCGAAAGTAAATATAGGTGGCAAATCGCTTACGATCAAAAAACAATTTATTGAAGATATACGAGGAAAATCAGTGGCTTCTTTTTTGCCTAACTTAAATAAAGCAATACTAATTTTGCATTCTCCACAAGATAAAATAGTAGGAATAGAGAATGCTACTCAAATTTATAAATTAGCTAGACATCCAAAGAGTTTTGTTAGCTTAGATGGAGCAGGTCATTTACTTAGAAAACGTGATAATTCAAGATATGTGGGCGACTTAATTGCTAGTTGGGCCTCTAGATATATACCCACAGCAAAGAAATCGGTTTTACGAACAAATGAACAAGTAGTCGTTCAAATAGGACAAACTGGTTTTACCACTGAAATCAAAGCAGGCAACCATGCTTTTAGAGCAGACGAACCCTTATCGGTTGGGGGAGATGATTATGGCCCAGGTCCATACGATTTGTTATTAGCCTCTTTGGGTTCTTGTACTGCTATGACTTTGCGTATGTATGCTGATCGAAAAAAATGGCCTATTGAAAGCATTACAATAGACATGAACCATAAAAAGGTTTATCAAGAAGATTGTCAGAATTGTCAAGATAAAAGTTCCAAAGTAGATGTTATTGAACGGCATATAACTATAAAAGGAGAAATTGATCAAGAACAAAAAGATCGCCTGTTAGTAATTGCAGATAAGTGTCCAGTACATCGAACCCTTCATGGTTCGATAGAGGTGGAAACTGTACTTCAATCATTTAAACATGATAAATAAAATATATGTGTACCTTTTTTAGGCTTTCAAAAATTAGAGTAATTATAATAATGAGTTTAACTATAGTCGTTAATCATTATATGGTTGCTCAATCGAATATCACAGTTAGTGATAAGCCAAAGGAATACATCAATCATAAGAAAGAGAGTCTCCTAGATCATTTAATAGAGTCTAAAAAATCCAAACTAGAAATAGAAACGAATTTTGATGAATTATTTAAGGACAGGCGAAATCAAAAATATAAACAAGCAATTGCTACGTTTACTTTTGAGAATAATGAAACTTGGACAGATAGTTTAAGGGTAAAAGTCAGAGGAAAATTTAGAGCACTTTATTGCGATTATCCCCCAATAAAAATTAAGTATTCTAAAAAAAAATTAAAGAAAAGAGGATTTAAAAAACGAAATGAATATAAACTAGTTTATCCTTGTAAGGGTTCTTTTGAATACCAAAACTATATTTATAAAGAGTACCTGATTTATAAAATGTATAATGAGCTAACAGATAAGAGTCTACGAGTGCACTTAGTGGATTTGACGCTAAAGGATGCAGCTCGAAAAAAGGAGATTTTTAAAGCTGTGGGTTTTTTGACTGAACATAGAGAAGAACTTATTAAGAGGTTGGATGCTTTTGAAAACGAATTCCGTTGCCTTCCATTTATTAATAAGGTAATACCACCTGAACAGACCATATTAGAGGTTTTTCAGTTTATGATTGGCAATGTAGATTGGGTTATTGAAAATTGTAAAAATGTAGAAATAATTCAGCTACAAGATAGTACTGTTATCCCGATTCCATATGATTTTGATTATACGGGTTTAGTTAATCCTTATTATGCAAAACCTTCGTCAAAATTCGATCAAGAGACACTAAAAGATCGTTATTTTATTGGAACGAAGAAAAGTCTAGAAGAGCTTGAGCCAGTTTTAGAATTATTTAAGGAAAAGAAGAAAACTTTTTTCAAAATTATCAATGATTTTGACTATTTACCCAAAAAAGAACGAAAAAGTATGATCAACTATCTAAAGTCTTTCTATTGGATTTTAGATCATCCAAGTCAAGTGAAAAAGAAATTTATTCGTAAGTAAGGAAGGACTGTAAATAGGATAATTTTGAGAATAGGCTTAAAAGCATTTCAACCCATGTATCCCCCCATTCGGATAATGCATATATAGTAAATGAGAAAAAGGCCCGTCCGCATCTAAATCTTTAAACCGATGAAAAGTATCAGCCGACAAATTTTCATGAGGAAGGAGGGCTATCCAAGGGCTATCTGATTGATTAAAAAGGGCTATTTCGAAATTATGTGGATTCTTGTTTTTTTCTTTTAAATAAGACTGGTTCAACATATACTGTTGGAAATCTTCAGGTACTACTTGTTGTGCATCTTCAAATTTCAGCATCCATCTAGGAAGGTCCGATAAATAAGATTCTAGGCTTTTTCCATCTTCCAGTAATATGCCAAATACATGGCAAGTTAAGGGAGCATTAAAGCGATGCAAATACGTATCAACTATTATTTCGTTGATGGAGGTAGGTTGAGCTAAATGGAAAATAGCTTGTTCGCCATATCCCGTTCGAGCAGATTCCCATCCGACCATGTGCATTTCTTTACGGTTGCCTTTGACTGCCATTTCTGGATTGCCATAGTGCTTATTAGACACATGAGAGATACTGGCTTTTTCTAATAAATTTTCTCGTTTGGGTAGCTGTGTTTCTGCTAATTCTCCAAAAAAATTAATTCTTGATATCCCTCCTTCATAATATATTTTAATAAAGCATTCTGTAGCGAATACCGATGGAAATGAAAAAGTATGTTCTTTGTCTGGTTCGAGTGAAACTCTACTCAATACTTCCAGTTCCTGCATTAATAATTCATCCACCATCACAACGGAAACTGCTCTGACTTGATTACCCGTAAACCACTTGGTACTAATCTTAACAGAGGAAATATTTGCCCGTTGTTTGAACCCTATTTTTATCCAATTATGCGCCTTATGTTGGTAATAAATTTTTTTGCTTTCTTTGTCAACCCTAGTTGCTGTATGACGACAAGTTTCAAGTCCCCAATATTTAGCTCCTGCATGGGTGAATTCTTTCCGACAATCCTTAGGTTCATCAGGTAAGACTACCTCATGTGGATTCGTAAAATCAGAATTGGAGTAAGCAATTATATATGCTTGAATGAATTTCATAATTGATAATTTCTGCCAGTAGGCAAACTTTTATTAGTTTCCAAAATAATCTGCCCTGCAATACTCACCGCAATTTCTGCGGCTGTTTTGCTGTACATATTTAAGCCAATTGGAGTAAATACAGCTTGTAAGTCTTTTTCCGAAATCCCTTCCTCAGCCAGCTCTTTTTTTAAAGTAGCAATTTTATGATCACTCCCCATCATGCCGATATACCCAAAAGCTTGGTCATATAATTGTTTCAAAATTACTTTGTCACTTCGATAGGAAAAACTGACAATGACCACCACATCAGAAGGATGTGCTTTCATCTCCTTTTTTAAATTTCCATAATCAATGATTTTAAGGTCATGGGCATATTGATTGTTTGAAAGCGTAGCTAAATTTGGACGGTCGTCATATTGAATTATTTTATAATCCAAAATAGACATCTGTCGTGCTAGAGCTATCCCAACATGGCCTGCCCCAAAAATATGGATTGTTTTTTGGGGATTGATTTTTACAATACATTCAAAATCGTTGGCTGTTTTAATCGCTCTTTCTTCCGTGTTTTTTGTGCTTATTTTTAAACCCGTTCGATTGTTAATAGCTAAAAAAATTGCCGTTTTTCTTTCAAGTATAGTTTTGATTACCTCAATATCATTTTTACCTAATGGAATACAAGTTACTATTTGCGAACCTGAACAAATTAACCCAGATTGATTTTTTTTATGCCCTTTGTCATGAAACTGTTCTTTAATAATTGTTTGTGTATCTCCTTTCTTTATTTTGCTTTTTGCTAGCTCAATCATTTTTACTTCCATAATACCGCCTCCAATCGTTCCTACAAAAATGCCTTGTTCATTTACCGCCATAGCAAAGCCCTTTCGCCCAGGAGAGCTCCCTTTGCTATCTAGTACGTACAACAAAGTAGTGGCTATTTCCTTTTCTAAATTATTGACTATAAATTTCCAAACCTCCATTTAGATTTTTTTACGGCCTTCTAGTATTTTCAGAAAAGACCGACTGCGTATTTCTTCCAGCGTTAGTCCCGTCGCTAATACTTCTTCTTCGGTAATAGCACCGCTATTCAAACCTCTTAAAAAATAATTTAATAAACCTTGTCCTGTTGCCGCATCGTCAAAGACATCTCCAATTAAAGTTGCTCTAGCGGCTTTTTCTACAAAAGTCTTTAGTCGGTCAACTGCTTCTTCATAGCTTTCTATAAAAAAAGCAAATACAGCGGTGTACCGCATAGGCAATTGAGCAGGATTTAAATCCCAACCTTGATAATAACCATTCCACAAAGAATGACGGATATGATCATAGCCTTTTTTCCAAGCTCGATGTACCGTTTCTCTATTCTCTGTCAGTTGTTCGTAGGTTAAATTATCTCCTCGATGAGGACCAATTGGCATTGTATTCGTTGCGCCATCTGACAACCAAATGCCTGTATGTCCTAAAGCTACTTTGGTAACATGATGGGCAAAATCACAAACAGGATGATTCATTTCCTGGTATTTTGCGGTAATACTGCAAGCTGCTGTATAGTCATAAGTGCCAAAGTGCATGGCAATACATCTATCTTCACTTGCTTTTAGAAAACGAGATAAAGGGTTCGTCCCATCAATATCCATAATGGATTGAGTGGTTTCCACCATCATTTCCATTTTAAGCGAATGCTTAGGCAATTGCAAATTGGTTTCCAAGATTTCAAAAAATCTTACCAGGGTGGTCACTTGTTCTGGAATCGTTACTTTAGGCAGCATCACTACAAAATTATCGGGTAGCTTTCCACCTGTTTTAGTTACCAAGGTGCTAATAAATATATCTAAAGTTCTCAAACCTCTCTCCTTCATCTCCTCGGTGAATGGTTTAATTCTTATGCCTATAAAAGGAGGCAAGGTTTGTTCTTGCATTCCTTTTGCTGTTTCTAAAGCAGCTCTTTCCGCCGTTTCATCTTCTTCTTGATTAGACCGATTGCCAAATCCGTCCTCAAAATCAATCCTGAAATCTTCTACCGCTTCCCTTTCTAATTTTGTTTTCACTTTTTGATAGACCTTTTCGGCTAGACCAATCGGCAAATCGAACACTTTTCCAAAAATTGCCGCATTAGGGGCGTATTCCTTAAATACCCTTTCAGCAGTCGTACCCATTTTATGGGCTATATCGAATTTAAATAAATTGGCTCCTCCATAAACGGTATGGACAGGCTGGCGGTCTGAACGATCACCTGGATATAGTTGCTGAAAAGCATCATTGGCTTTTTTTAAGTGGCCAAATAATTCCT
>CAYOBX010000115.1:11726-13739 GCA_964402245.1 uncultured Saprospiraceae bacterium
AACTTCCTCGATAAGTAGAATAACCAAAGGGATTAATCAGCAAAGGAACATGATAATGTTGGTCATCAAATACCGTAAACTGAATCTCTACCATTGGATAAAAGCCTGTTATTTTTTGTTGGTCAAAATAATTACCAGTATCAAAAACCATTCGATAAGTGCTAGGAGGCAGTACTCTTCCAGGAGGCAGTAAATCTCCAATTCTTCCATCACTATTCGTTATTCCTTGGGTAATGGTCTGCCAATTATCTTGTGTATAGGATTGTAATCGAATGGCCATATCCTGCCCTGGTTTCCCTATAGAAGTATCCAAAACATGCGTCGTCAATTGACAAGCATTAAAAGCCATCCAATCTGCCTCCTGCAATAATTTTTTAAATCGGATAATGGTTATTTTTTGTTGCTCGCCCATGGCGATATGCAACTCCTCTTCTGGTGAATTTTTCAATCTATCCTGCAACAACCGCAACATTTCTTCAGCAGATTTCCCTGTTGCACAAACAATAAAAATGAATCCATTTTTTTCTTCATAATCTGTATTTGCTTGTGCCAATAGTTGGATTGTTGCCGCTGTAGCTGTTTCGACCCCTGCTTGTTCTTTACCTGCTAGATATTTAGTCGCAGCGAATTTTTTTTCCAAACTTTTGACATCGCCAATCTTTGGATGATGCGTAAATGCTTCCCGCCAATCTGTTTCTGTACAGTCTTCATACCAAATTTGAGTCGCTTTTTTAACTAAATCTTCTTCGGAAGAAAAGGGGAAATACTTCATTAGTTGATTTACCCAATTGGTGGAGCCACAACATTGGAATAAATGCTCCTTTGCTGTTGATTGGCTTTTTTTATTGAAATTGTTTAAATTCATTTTTATTTTTTATGGTAAATTTTTCATTCCACTAAACTAGCTCCCTGCTCAATCCAACATCGAATCATATCTCGTTCTTCAGGCGTAATACCTGTTTTATTATTTTGAGGCATTGTTTTGGTTATCACCACTCGCTGCATAATTTTATCCGTTAATTTCACAATATCTTGTGGAGTATCATAAACAACTCCATTCGGAGGGGCTGTCCAAATATCATCGGTTGGACTAGAAGAATGACAACTCACACATCTTTCTTGGATAATAGGCCAGATTTGGGTAAAAGATACTTCTTTGCATGCTCCATTTATCGGTTCGGGGGAGGTAATAAACACCGTAGAAAGTAAAATCAGTGAGGCTATTGGAATAACCCAAACAGACTGTTGATTTTTTTCTTTTAAATTATGATAATGTTTAATACCTGCACTTCCTAAAGTTATTAATGCCAGAATTAACCAAGGATATTCATGCCCAAAAGTGCTTGGGAAGTGATTGCTGATCATCACAAATAATACTGGCAAAGTAAAATAATTATTATGAAAAGATCTCAAACCAGCGAATTGTCCAATAGCAGGATCTAAATAAGTTCCTTCCTTAGTAGCTTTGACCATTGCTTTTTGGGCAGGGATAATGACAAAAAAAACATTGCCTGCCATGAAGGTACCAATCAATGCCCCAAAATGAATAAAGGCAGCTCTAGCAGTAAATACTTGCGTATAGAAATAGGCAAAACCGATTAAAATTAGAAACAGGCTTATGCCAAATAATAAAGGTTTCTTCAACAGTGGTGTACGACTTAACCCATGATAAATAGCATAACCGATGGCTAAGGAAGCTACTCCGATACCTACTCCTGCTGAAGCAGAAAGGTCTATGTCATTGTTCAATAACATTGCCTCGGCATTGAAGTAATAGACAACGAATAATAAGCCAAAGCCTGTTAGCCAAGTAAAATAGGCCTCATATTTAAACCAATGAACTCCTTGGGGCATTACTTTAGGAGCTACTTGATATTTTTCTACAAACCAAAACCCACCTCCATGCAGCATCCACATATCTCCTTTTAACTCCGGTCGATTTTTATTTTTATGCATACTATTTTCCATAAAAACAAAAAAGAAAGAAGTGCCTATCCAAGCAATACCAAAAGT
>CAYOBX010000116.1:0-3261 GCA_964402245.1 uncultured Saprospiraceae bacterium
TTCTTTGGGAGTAGATGTTTTATGGCTAAGTCCCATATTTAAGTCGCCCAATGATGATAATGGCTATGATGTGAGTGATTATTGTGCGATTATGAACGAGTTTGGGACGATGGCTGATTTTGATGAACTATTGGAAAAAGCACATAGTAAAGGACTAAAAATTATTCTCGATCTAGTAGTCAATCATTCTTCTGATGAACATGCTTGGTTCCAAGCATCCCGCCAGTCTGCTGATAACCTCTATAGTGATTATTATATATGGGAAAAAGAGAAACCTAATAATTGGCAATCCTTCTTTGGAGGCGATGCTTGGGAATATGATGAGCAGCGCAAGGCCTATTTCTTACATTTATTCACCAAAAAACAACCTGACTTAAATTGGGAAAATCCTAAAGTGCGAGAAGAGGTATATGAACTGATGCGATTTTGGTATGATAAGGGAGTTGATGGATTTAGGATGGATGTCATTCCTCTAATTTCAAAGAGATCTGGTTTCCCTGATGCACCCAATGATGATTTTGAGAATACTATTAATACTATTTATTCCAATGGCCCTAGAGTCCATGAATTTCTGCAAGAAATGACTGCGCAAACGAATGCGTATTACGATGTCATGACGGTAGGAGAGGGGATAGGTGTATCTAAAGAAAATTGTCTAGACTATGTTGGTTCGGATCGAAAGGAATTGGATATGTTGTATCATTTCGATCATCTATTTTTGGGCTATGAGGGAGGAGATCGCTTGAAGAGTCATGGATTTACTTTGATAGAGGTGAAGCAAATATTCAGAGAATGGCAGGAAGCGATTGGTGATACAGGATGGTTAAACATTTGTCTAGATAATCACGACTTCGCTCGGATGGTCTCTAGATTTGGGAACGATCAGAAATATAGAAAGGAATCTGCAAAATTATTAGCGACCTTACTATTAAGCCAAAAGGGAACGCCTTGTATTTATCAAGGTAGTGAGATTGGGATGACCAATGTGGCTTTTCCTTCTATTGAAGATTATGATGATGTTGCCAACTTAAGCACTATAGCAGAATGGCGTGCCGAAGGAAAAGATATGCAAGAATTGCTTCGTCGAATTCAAGAGGGCGGAAGAGATAATGCAAGAACGCCTGTGCAGTGGGACAATACCTCAAATGCAGGTTTTACTTCAGGACAACCTTGGTTAAAAGTAAACCCCAATTATCCAGCAATCAATGTGGCGAATGCTTTAGTTGATTCTGACTCCATTTTCTATTATTATCAAAAAATGTTGTCTATTCGGAAGAAACATAAAACATTGGTTTATGGAACCTACACCGAATACCTACCGAATCATCCAGCCGTTTATTTTTATGAACGAACAGAAGACGATAAAAGATATTTAGTTTTATTAAATTTTTCTGATGTAGAACAAACTATATTTGGCGTACCTGATTTTTCTAATGCAACAATGTTAATTGGAAACTATACGACTATAGGTGATAAAAAACGCTTGGTGCCTTGGGAGGCTCGGGTGTATTTAATCACATAGATAGCCTCATAATCTTTTGGAGAATTAGAATATTTTCCGCAGCTCTTCTCAATTTTGGGGTAGCTTTATCTAGTGATTTCTCCTTTTAATTCGATAATTAAAAGGTCTAGATAAATTTTATCTAAATTTTTTTAAATTACCCAGTGACGGGAAGTCACTGAGTAAGAAGGCTGTCAAAAATCACCAATTTGGGAACTGCTGATTTTTCTTTTCGGGGTCGTTTTCTACGCCCCCGAAAATTAACATCATGCCGATCAAGTCTTTTAGTAAGGATAGAACTGCCAGTTTTTCAAAAACTGGCAGTTCTAATACTTTCAGAATAAAATTTATTCTACAACGACTTTCTGAGCAAAAATAATTTCCTTCTCCTGACTAACTTTCAAAAAGTAAATACCCTTCGCTAAGTTACTCACATCAATTGCTTGTTCTCTATCCCCATCCAATGCTATAGTTTGTTGGATATACCCTTGTCCTAAGGTATTGAATAATTCTACTTGAAGAGGCGTACCTTTTTGATTACCTACATTCAAATAAAGTTGATTTTGTACTGGATTCGGATAAACGGTCATTTCTTTTGAAGTAGTCAAAGTACTAGTTTTAGAACGACGTTCCTCACTAGGCGCATCTAAACCACTATAAACAATATCAATATCTTCAACACAAATGCTACTCCAACTGCTAGTGAAAAATTGAATATTCACATGGTATTCTTGTGGAGTTAATCCATCGATTACTTGGCGATCATCACAGTTATTGCTACATACAAATATTCGGGAATAATTTTCATCAAAAACTTGAACGTTTTCAATAGCTGCTGTGAGGCCCTCAATTATCATGGAGTTACGGGTAATTCTTACTTCTATATCACTACAAGTTGGATCTCCGCTTGGTTGTGGAGTTGGAGTTGGTGTTGGTGTTGGAGTTGGGTTGCTTCCACCCGAAATATCTACATTCTCTTCTAAACTACAAATAAGCTGATACGAATCATCGTATTGTTTGATATTGACAAAATATCTTCCTGCTCCTAGATTTGATATCGTTTCTTGACTACTACAATTATCATTACAGTCTAATATCACCGACCAATCTGGGCGAAATACTTTTATAATATTATGAGGTGCACTTAAATTATTTAGCGTGATACTATTACTTGTAGAAGAATAGGACGCACAATCACCTCCACTTCCAGTAGAGGCGGAAGTAACACTAAAAGTACGAGTTACATTAGGAGCCGCATTCCACTGATTGTTTCCAGATTGTCTAGCCTGCACACTTACCGTACCTTCTGCTCCCGTAAGACTAATCGTGTTATTAGAAATCGTAGCGGGACCTGAAAGAATTCTGAAACTGACCGAAAGTCCAGAAGTAGCTGTTGCGGATATACTAAAGGAACCATCGTTCGTTTGCTTGTCAGGAATATTTCCAAAATTAATTGTTTGGTTCGAAGGTCCTGTATTGCCACCTGTAATTTCTACATATTCTTCTATACTACAGATTTCTTGAAAAGCATCATTGTACTGTTTGATATTAATAAAATATCTTCCTGGACTTAAATTAGAGATCGTTTCCTGAGTACTACAGTTGTCATTACAGTCTAATGCAACGGACCAGTCTGGACGGAATACTAATGCAACATTATGCGCTGCATTGAAGCCATTAATCATAATGCTATTACCAGTGGTGGTATACGTTGCACAATCTCCTTCTGGATTAGGAGAAGGAGTGGGGGTAGGATTAGG
>CAYOBX010000116.1:3361-9654 GCA_964402245.1 uncultured Saprospiraceae bacterium
TATACGTTGCACAATCTCCTTCTGGATTAGGAGAAGGAGTGGGGGTAGGATTAGGTATAGGAGTGGGAGGAACAATACCTCCACCATTTGCTCTTCCAGGGGTACCTGCTGCTGCTTTCCAATTAGAAGCATTTGCATTATTTAAATTAGCGGCAATTAATTGTAAGGTAGGACCATCTCCGTCCGCAGCAGTAGGCCAAGGCGATCTATCATCATAGTCTACTCTATCAATCAAATTCCCATTGGCATTTCTTAAAGTAATTTCTTCACCACCACCACTTAATCCAAATCCTTTTTCTCCCAAACCAAATTCTCCAATGTAGTTAGTAACATTTGGATATACTGATTTAAATGCATCTTCCTCTTCTACTAATACTAAATATCCGCCTGCTGGAATACGGGTGTTTTTTGGGATTGCAAAAAAGTCACCTCCTTCATCTTCAAAATACCAACCTTCAATATTGACAGAACTATTTCCTGGATTATGTAACTCAACCCAATCTGCTGAATAGTCATCGTCTGGGGAGTTATAGTTAATTTCATTGATGACAATAGGTTGTGTAGAAGTAGAACCTTTTCGGAAATTAGCAGTAATGCTATTATTTGATCCAGAGAAATTAACAGCTTCTACTGGATTATTACCTGATAAATCTCCTGACCAAAAGTCTAAAATGTACCCTCTGTTAGGAAAGGCTCTTACTGGCACATCTATGCCTCTGAAGTAGACCCCATCCCAACCATTATTAGCAGCATCAATATTAATGGTACTTAATTCTACCTGACCTCTGTTAGATGGATTTAAATTTATACTTACATTGGTTGTTCCGCTAACTTCTGCAATTTCGCTGATAATATGCTGTCTTACTTCAGCCCTTCTTCCATTAGCAAAACCTCTTACCTTTTGTACATGTTGATCCCATACTTGAAAGCCATTGGACCAACGATCATGATGCTCTTGAATCTCTGAATCGTAAAGTCCTACAAATTGATCGAGTCGTTGTGTCATTCGGGAAGGATCATATAAGGTATTCATTTGGTCTGCCATTCTGTTGACAAAGTCCGCTTTAAATTGTTGATTGCCCATTAATCGTCTAAAGAGTAAGGTAGACCAAGAAGAAGCAGGCCATTGGAAACCATTATCCGTTAGCATACGCTCCAAAGAATTGGCATCGAATGCACCTGTATTAAATTGGTTTCTTACAAACAATCCTAAAGTGAAATCTAAATCTTTAATGATCCATCTCCATTTATTGTCTGCTCCTATTTCTCTCCATCGACTATTATTATTTTCTGGCCAATCATGGTTGTCTATATAAACATTAAAAGCGATGTAGTCAATGTAATGATCTATATCTACTTGATCTGCTACGACTTTAAAGTTGTTGTCAGAACTTAAAGAATTTCGTTCAAGATATTGAGTTAAAGAATTCCATTCATCAATAGATCCTTCTTTTACTTCAGATTGATTTTCTAGAAAATCTACCTCATCCTCCTCCAAATCAAAGTGCGTTTTTAAATACCTTTTATCCACTCGCTCCCTGATATTATGAATTCCCCAATATGCTCCATTGATATATAATACACTAGGCCGAAATCCTTGGGTATCTAAATTAGGTTCATCTATAATACTGCCTACATCAGAAATGTCTGCTACCAAACTAGAAGCATAGGCATCTCTAAACATAGTTATATTCCAGTCTTGTCCAGAGTTTCTAAAAGTTAAACTTCGCAATTCATCAAATTCCAAATCTGGAAAAACTTTATAAGGAATAACATCACTACCCAAACTTGTTTTGGCCTTAATAGCCAATGATTTTTGGTCTAGTGTGGCGCTTCCTGTTCCTTGAATTTCTGATTCAAATATTTGATTGAAGGCTTGAGTGCCATTGGTCTCATATAATTCTACATTCACATTAATTTCTATATCTTCTAAAAAGTTGGGGTAGATGCCAATAGCAGGATCAAACATTTCATCTGGATCGGCAGTATAGGTCACTATTGGAAAATCATGAGATACATTGAATAAATAGGTTTGTGTTACAACTGGGCTCGGAATAGCATTACCATTAAATGTTCTTGCTCTCAAAGGAGTATTGGTATTGATAGAAATAGATCGGGTATATCTGTTAGAAGTCTGATTTGGCTCACTACCATCTAGCGTATAATAAATAGTGCCACTACTTGCAGATAAACTAATAGATACAGGATTATTAAAAATGCCTCCTTTGATATTCATAACTGGAGTAGCGGCAATACCTCCACCAGATGCAGTACTATTGGATGCTCCAGGTGTGGGCTGAGAAAAGAAGTCAAAATTTGCACCACCATTCGTCGTTCTACCCTCTGAAATATCCTCTAATTGAGGACCAAAAGTATAGGCATCTATCTGAGTAGATCCATTACTGGCAAATAGACCAATGTCTTCTCCACTGCTGCCTAATTTAGCATCTATATGTAAGGGCCCTTGCTCTGGTTCTCTATCGAACCATAACAGTAAATACCCTCCTGCTGGAATGGTAGTAGCTCCCGCATTATTGCTTGGAATTTGCCACTGAGTGGGTTCTGTTAAATCATCGGTCAAATACATGCCTCCAATATCAACAGCGGAATTACCTGCATTATATAATTCTACCCAATCGTCAAAATCCACCCCATCTGCAATAGTAGAAGAATTGGAAGCCATAAATTCATTAATGAAAATCTGCTGCCCTAGTGCAGTAGTACAAGCTAAAACGGTCCACAGCATTGAGAATACCATATTATAGACAACGCGCGTTACAGTTTTATCTAAGTTAAATTTGTTCATAATTTTTTGATTTAGCGTTTGCTGCCACAATCTTTTAAAAATAGTGAAGCGAGCATAGGGAGGAGAGACAAATTTTGTCGTTACTAAGCTCTTTTACTTGACTAAATATTAGGTATTATTCCAAAAAAAATCTACTACTTTATTTGGAATAAAGTTTATTACAGAGAAACTTTTTACATAAATTATTGGATAGGAACAATGGATGGGAGTAAAGAACATTAAAAAGAGAGTTATTACTTACGAATGGATATAAAAATTAATTTTGGCAGGATGCCATAACTTTGATGGGAACAGTTTAAGGAGGGAAAAAATCTTATACAAATATAAGATTTTTTGCGCTAATTCAAAAGTAAATTGCTACATTAATTCTTGAATATTATTCTATAATTATATTTTAATTTAAATAACTGATTAATAATTTTTTATGAATAAGAATTACTAATAATGTTTGAATTAAATATAATTTCAGCGAAATGTGAATTACTAAGGGCAAAAGAAGTCGTCTAAATCGGGAATTTATTGTTTCGTCGTTACTAAATAAGAAACATTATGAAAAACAAAGTAGCCTATTGGTCTATCACCGTCGCCTTAGCGGGATTTCTGTTTGGTTTTGATACGATTGTCATTTCAGGAGCAGACCAACCCATTCAAAAACTATGGAATACTAGTGATCTATTTCATGGCACTTTCATTATGTCTATGGCATTATGGGGAACGGTCATAGGGGCATTAATGGGAGGCATACCCTGCAATGCGCTTGGTAGAAAAAAGACGCTATTTTGGATAGGTGTTTTATATACAGTCTCTGCCTTAGGATCAGGATTAGCCACTAACCCTTATTTGTTTTCTGCGTTTAGATTTATCGGAGGTTTAGGGGTTGGCGCTTCTTCTGTAGCGGCACCAATTTATATTTCCGAAATTGCACCTGCCGAAAATAGAGGTCGATTGGTAGCCCTCTATCAATTCAATATTGTTTTTGGTATTCTAGTCGCCTTTTTATCCAATTATTTGATTGGGCAATATATGGGAGCAGAGGGTTGGCGATGGATGTTGGGCATAGAAGCATTGCCTGCTATTATCTATACCATCATGGTGTTAGGAGTACCAAATAGTCCTCGTTGGTTATTATTAAAAAATAAAGACGAAGGTCAAGTGAAGTCCTTGTTGCAGCAACTCAATCCTAGTATTAAAAATATAGAGGAAGAAATACGAACGATCAAAGCTTCCTTAGGTAAAACAACCAATGACGCTTTTTTTTCAGGTAAGTATAACAAGTCCATTACCCTAGCTTTTATGCTAGCCTTCTTTAATCAATTGTCGGGTATCAATTTCGTTTTATACTATGCGCCAAGAATTTTTGAATCCGCAGGTATCGCTGCCGATAATGTATTAGGTGCCTCTATTCCCATAGGTATTGTCAATTTATTATTTACCATTTTAGGCATGTCCTTGATTGATAAATTTGGTAGGAAACAATTGATGATTATTGGTTCTATTGGATATATTCTTACGCTATTAGGAGTAGCTTGGGCATTTGCAACAGGAGCAGAAGGGGTTATAGTAGTGGCATTTGTTTGTGCTTTCGTAGGTGCACATGCCATTGGACAAGGGGCGGTTATCTGGGTTTTCATTTCTGAAATATTTCCGAATAGTGTTCGGGATTCTGGGATGTCTTGGGGTTCGGGTACGCATTGGGTTTTTGCCGCTTTAATTACTTTGATTACCCCAACTGTTTTAGCAACTTTTTCTAGTGCAACTATCTTTACCTTTTTTGCAGGCATGATGGTTTTACAATTATTATGGGTCTGGTTTATTATGCCAGAGACTAAAGGGGTGCCTTTGGAGGAGTTGCAGGCGAAGTTGGTAAAATGAGGTTGAAAATGATGAATGATGAATGAAAAATGATGAATACGTTACTTGTGTCATGTATTCATCATTTCTCATTCATCATTAAAAAAGTCCACCTCCTGAAAACATCATTCCACAACTACTTTTTCTACAAAGATCATCTTTCCTGCTTCCAATATTTGTAAAAAATAAATTCCCTTATTTAAGGAACGCATCTTAATAGAAGAATTAAAACGGTCATTTGTATTTATAATATGGCGCATGGCCGTTTGTCCTAAAGGAGTAATAATTTGTAGTTGTAAGACTTTGTTTTTAAATGCTTTTGGTACCGTAATAAAGATTTGGTCTTTAGTTGGATTAGGATATAAGCTAAATGGTTCATTCCCATTAATGCTTCTATTTCTACTATTGGCAATTGATTGGAATGCACTATAATCAATGTCCATTACTTTTTCACAGATTTGATCCCAACTGGATGTATAAAATTGAATATCCAAATGATAGGTCTGTGGGGTTAAATCAGTAATTGTTTGACTAGTTCCACAATTATTAACACAGTTTAATAGCATACTACTATAATCTTCTGTGAACACCTTGATGATGGCTATTGGAGCAGTGATACCCGTTATTTGCATGGTGTTACCTTGGATTGTTACTTGGACATCTTCACAGTCTGGATCGGTACTTGGAATCGTTCCTGCGCAGGTACATCCATCCGTTTGAATAACATCATTTTCAGTTAAGGCATCTCCATCATCGCATGTAGTTCCAATTGGGGCGGGTATGCTAGCATCAGTATCATCGCAATCATCGGCTACACAAATGCCATCCCCATCAATATCCGTGCAAGGAATTGTTCCAAGACAAGTACAGCCATCCTCTTGAATAATATCATTCTCTGTATTAGTATCCTCGTCATCGCATATAGTTCCTGGAGCAATAGGCATATCTCCATTCGGGCAAAGCGCCAAGCCCATACAAGAACAGCCATCTGCTTGAATGACATCGTTGAAGGTATTCGTGTCGTTATCGTCACACGGAGATCCGACATCAGCAGGGAGGTTAGTATTGTTGTCATCGCAATCTTCACTAGCACAAAGACCATCCTCATCTTCGTCTGGGCATGGTCCATCTGTAACCTCTACATCTATGGCGAAATAGCAGTAACTGCCATCATCCCCGTAATTATTAATTTTTACAGAATAGGTGCCAGGACTTAGGTCAGTGATTATTTCTGTGTTGTTACAATCTTCATCACAAATCAGTATATTTTGCCAATTGGTAGGCGCTCCTATAATATTTATTTCCTCTCCTGCTGCGACTAGATTGCTAATCACAATTTGACTAGGACCACCTACAGCAATTATAACCGTGCAATCGGCAGGTCCGCCAGTAGTGCCCAAACAAGAACAGCCGTCTGCTTGAATGACATCATTGGTTGTATTAGGATCTCCATCATCACAGTCTGCTCCAACTGTTGCAGGAATACTAGGATCGGAATCATCGCAATCATCTTCTAGACAAACCCCGTCATTATCTTCATCGGTACAAGGAGCAGTGCCCAAACAAGAACAGCCGTCTGCTTGAATGACATCATTGGTTGTATTAGGATCTCCATCATCACAGTCTGCTCCAACTG
>CAYOBX010000116.1:9754-13656 GCA_964402245.1 uncultured Saprospiraceae bacterium
TGCCTAAACAAGAACAAGCATCTGCCTGAATGACATCATTGGTTGTATTAGGATCCCCATCATCACAGTCTGCTCCAACTGTTGCAGGAATACTAGGATCGGAATCATCGCAATCATCTTCTAGACAAACCCCGTCATTATCTTCATCGGTACAAGGAGCAGTGCCTAAACAAGAACAAGCATCTGCCTGAATGACATCATTTATAGTATTCTCATCATTATCATCGCAAGTGGATCCAATGGTTGTAGGAATAGCTGGATTATTATCATCACAATCTTCACTGGCGCAAACGCCATCTTCGTCATTATCTGGGCAGGGGCCATCTGTCACTTCTACTTCTATAGTAAAATAACAATAGCTATTATCATCTCCATAGTTATTTATTTTTACAGAATAGGTACCTGGATTTAAACCGGAAACAATTTCTGTAATAGCGCAGTTATCCTCACAAACGAGTATATTTTGCCAATTAGTAGGAGCACCTATAATATTGATTTCTTCTCGCTCTGCAACAAGATTACTTATAGTAATTTGACTAGGACCACCTACAGCAGTTATGACTTCACAGTTCGCTGGACCTCCTTCACTCCCCATACAAGTACAGCCATCTGCTTGGATAATATCGTTAGAAGTAGCAGGATCTTCATCGTCGCAAACTGATCCAATAGATGCAGGAAGATTAGGATTATTATCATCACAGTCATCGGCTAGACAGAAACCATCTCCATCATTATCTGTGCATGGTATTATTCCTACACAGGAACAGCCATCTTCTTGAATAACATCATTTTCCGTTAAGGCATCTCCATCGTCACAAGCAGTTCCAATAGCGGCAGGGAGATTTTCATCCCTATCATTACAATCTTCAATAGCGCAAATGCCATCATTATCATCATCGGTACAATTGCCTATTGTAATTTCAACTTGATCTATTAAGGTGAAAAATTGTTGCTCACTAGTTAGTTGGGCTCCATCCGTTGCTAACAACTGAAGGGTGTAAGTCCCTTCAGTGCTAAAATTGACGGTCGTAGAGTATTGATCTGGTGTATTAAAAGTGGCTATTCCAGGGCCATCTAACTGCGACCATTCGACTGGAAAATCTGGATTTGTTTGATCTTCTAACTGTACAATTCCTGATAAGGATACACTTGCATTGGCAGGTACAATTTGATCGTTTCCAGCATCAATAAAGTAACCTGTAGTTGTTCCTGCAAAAGGTCTTGGTCCTTGGATATTTGGAAAATACCTTCGTATAAAATCATAACGATCATTCCAATATTCTGCTGGGTGATTGTGATCTAATTCAATAGAATGGGTAAGAATTTTGGGGCCTGTAAATTGATTGAAAGTAGCAAAAGAACCTGCTGCAGGAGTCACTAAATCTTCATAACTAATAAAGGTCCAAGAAGGCCCTGTATATCTTTGGGCAAAATAAGCGGCTTCATAATACTTGACATTATTTTCTTGTAAGGCGGTAGAGCTACTTGTTAAGTAATAAGGGAAACCACTTGCCTTATTATATTTGATGCCAAGTAGTTGGCTATTTGTTGGATTACTATGAATTAATAAATTGATCCGATCATCTAAACCTGCTACAATAGTCGATAGGCCTGCGCCTTGACTGACCCCCATTACACCAACATTATTACCATCAAAATCAGGTCTAGTAAATATATAGTCAATAGCTCTTACACCCGCTAGAATGGCGAACTTATTATAAATTTGATTAGGATCATTTATATCATTGGGTCTATAAGCATTGGAGACATCTTGATCTGGTTCTGCATCATGGATAGAAATGACTATATGAATAACACCAGCTTCTTCTGCAACAATTATTCCTGGGTCAACTAAGTTTCTGACGCTTCCAAAAGGGGGTAGGGTCATCATAGCAGGAAAAGGACCAGTGCCATTAGGTATCGTAATGTACCCATAAACCCGTCTACCTTCTACTTGCGCTAGATTAATTCTATAAGAGGTGGAATGATTGTTATTGCTCAATACAGTAAGTCGGGGATCTAAAGGAATAGCACTTAATTGAGCTTTAGCTGTCTGCCAAAAAGCATCGAAATCTGTAGGGGCTTCTTCTAAGATAGGAATGTCAAAAGGAGAGAAGGTGACGGCCGCTAATTTAGAAGTTCCATTCATAGTGACTTTACAAAGCACTACCCCTGATTCATTCAAGGTGAAAGGAATGGAAACGGGTGTATTAATGGGGACATTGAGTGTGCCACTACTAAGTACAGGGGTCCTTTCATCATAAAATATACTGTAGGAAATATTTCCTCCAACAGTGGAAGTAATAATAAAATTGGCTGTTTCGCCAATCTCATAAGTTGCATCCATTCTATCTGGAACAATAGTCCATTCATTATTGGTATTGGCAGTAATAATACCATGTGTTTTATAATTGCCAACACTACTATGTTCGCTTATAAAGAAACTAGATTCTTTACCTACTAATTGTAAACTAAAAGTAAGTAACAACAAAACAATAATTCCGCTATTTGGACGGTCTTTTTTGTCCCCATTTTTCAAGAAAAACTGGAAACAAAACGAACTCGTCCAATTTGACGGACTTATTATTTCATCGTTACTAAGGCTAAAGAAAAATAATAAAAGTCGATTCATTTGAAAGGTGAATGTAGGTTTGTTAAATAGACTTTTTACTCACTATCGTACACTTTTTGCAATACCACTCACTTCGCTATGCTACGTGATGGAATATGGTCTTTGAGGGTATGAAATTATCTTTTCGCCCTCGCGAAAAGATAATTTTATACCTCCAAACCTCTTAGGCAGCGATGTGTGATGTTTCTCAAAAGGTAAAAGTCTAACAGATAAATTATTATAAATTGTAATCTTTCAAATTAAATCAACTACATATGTGCTTAAATCAGCGCAATGCTAATCTATAGTATTGGTGGTACTAATATTGATTGGCAAACAGTTGTGTTATAATTAAAGAACTAGGAGTGGTGTGCTTATTGAATCTCTTGTGAATGGTGTATTAAATCTCTTTGTATGATTAGAGTATACTCTAACAAAAGTATAAAAGTAATGATTTTCTCATTAGTTTGAATAATTTTTTACTATAGGCTGTCTTGTGATGTAAAGTTGAGATAATAACTTCGACAGAAGTTGTGACTGCTACAGGAAGTATGTTTACTATTTTTCTTTAAAGGTAGCGATTTTGTTAGGCTTTTTTTCAAAAAAGCCTAACAAAATCGCTACTTCTAAAATTAATGTACAACTATTTTTTCGTTTATAAACGAAAAAATAGTTGTAAAACGAAAAAATAGTTACTATCTTTGATTTATTAAAAATAGCAATCATGAAAAAATTAGCACCGAGAGAAGAGGCCGTAATGCAAATCCTTTGGCAGCTTCAACAGGCATTTTTGAAGGAAATCTGGGAACAATTAGACGAACCTCGTCCTCCAATAACAACGATAGCTTCCATTGTGAAAAAGCTTGAAAATGAAGGTTTTATAGACCATGAATCTTTTGGTCGATCTCACCGCTATTTTGCAAAAATTAAAAAGGAAGACTATCGAAAATCTTCTATTAAATCGCTTTTGAATAATTATTTTGAAGGTTCTCCTAAGCAATTATTATCTTATTTTGTAGAAGAAGAAAATGTAGATTCAGAAGAAATAAGTAAATTGTTGGAAGAGATTCAGAATAAGAATTCCTAGTTTAAATCCTTTCTTTTTCACGCCTAATGAAAAATCAATTATCATGCTATCAATTCCTCAATATCTAATAGAATCCAGCTTTTGCTTACTCCTTTTCTATAGCTTCTATCATTTCTTTTTAAGCAAAGAAACCTTCTTTCAATTAAATAGAGTTTACTTATTAACTACACCAATACTTTCTTTGGGTATTCCATTTTTAAATAT
>CAYOBX010000117.1:0-13588 GCA_964402245.1 uncultured Saprospiraceae bacterium
AAAGAAATAAAAAAAAGGGTAGCAATAATTGCTACCCTTTTTTTTATGTTTTTATAGAAGGCTTGGCGGCTTCGCCGCCAAGCCCACTATTTCAGCGGGTAGCGAAGCTACCCGCTTTATTTTCTTTAGAACAAAGTCTATTTATGAAAATACTTTACCCAAAAAGATTATCATACTTATTGTCACTTCCACTATTAGTCGTTCTTTTTTCTGGTGTTGCGACAGGCGCATTCAGATCCAAAGTACCTTCTTCTAATAACATAGAACTTTGCTTTTCCATTGCTTCTAACATCTTCATACCTTGCTCTTCAAAAACGCCATTTTGCAAATCAATAGAACTCATCACATTAGAAGACATATCCATAAATTGCTCCATTTCTCCTACTTTACCAGCTACATCATCCGCAATATGCTCTAATGCTTGATCAAACATAGCCCTTTTGTCTGGGTCTCCAGAAATAACACTCATAGCAGATTTCATAGCAGAATGAGAAGCCGTCATTGCTTTATATTCTTGCTCTTTCAATTGAACTTGATCTTTGGTATCTTCTAAAAGAATCTCTGAATTTTGATACATTTTCGTTAAGATGCGGTGCATCACCTCCATCTTACTATGCAACTTCTGATATTTGCCATTAGACTCTTTTAATCTAGCTGCTTTTCTAGTTGATAAAATAACTTGCTGTTGCTTGCCTTGCTTTTGCGCTACGCTAGCCAATTGAAGATTATTATTAATCTCTTTAGTGTTATTCTCCATAGTCGTTTTCAGACTGCGCATTTGTCCTCTAAGACCGCCTATTTGCTTGCTCATCTTCTTCAAATTATCAGCTAAATCATCTACATAATTTTTAAGAATCCCAATAGGGTCTATCGTTACAAATAAGCCTGTAATAGCACGCATTACACTCTTATACATGTAGCCAACCATTCCTCGAGTCTTTGGATCTAGCACCATATAAATGATTGCAGCTAATACAATCAATGTAATACTCATAGAGACCACGCTTCCTAGCAATGTTGCAATTGCCCCAATATTCGATAAAAGTAAGTAACCACCACCTGCGATTAGACCGAAAAGGAAAAGTGCCCCTGTAACTCCTTCTGGCTTTTGCCAAAACGTTTTCGCTTTTTTAGGCTTGAATGGATCTGTTGCCATTATATTATGTTTGTAGTTCTGTAGAAAAATCCCTAAAGAACGAATTTGATTAATTCATAAACCACAAAAGGTACAAAAGTTTTTTGGGTTCTTTTGTGGTTCAATAGATATTGGTAAGTTATTTCTCATTCATCATTTCTCATTCATCATTTAAAACTTATACTAAATATTTTTCAAAATTAGCTATATCTGATTCTATTTGATTTAATATACTTCGATGAGTAGTTTCAAAGTTTGTCTGTGTTACTTTTATATTTTCCGTTGCTTTATTCACCTGTTCATCCGCAGAATCAATGGTGGCTTGAGAGGCTTTTATCTGAGCTTCTAACTGCTCTATTTTTTCTTTTTGAGCCGTTACTTGCTTTTTTAATTTAGCTACTTCCTTCAATTTAGACCCTACTTTTTGCTGAATTTGCTTTTCTACCGCTTTTTCAAACTGCATTTTTTCCTGAGCAATTATATTGGCATAATGTAAGGCAGATTCTAATAATTTTTCTTTGGTCAAGCCAACAGTGGAAGCTGTGGCAAAGGCAGATTTGATAGCTGTACCAATATTCATATCCATCTTTGAAAGAGCCTCCAATGATTGCTTAAATTCAATATAATCAAATCCAGGTAGGTTATTCTTTTCTAATGCCCTTGTCAAAAACTCTATACTCTTAGGATCAAGACCATGATGCTCTCCAAATATATTCGCTAATTTTTTTTTCATAAATTGTAAATAGTCCTTTAATATTGTACAACAAAGATAGCAAAAGAAAGGTCTTATAACTTCCCATATTTAGACAAAAAGGGGAATATTTTAGAAATAATACCTATTTCCTTCTTATATAAACTGTCGCAAGTAGGTACAAAAATAGCTATTTGATGGATACTTTATACAAAGTATAGTGCTGGAAATATTATATTAATATATTAATCGTTACTTTTAAACAAAAAATATTCTACAAACATTACTTATTATACGATATGATACGCAATTTTCTAACCATTTTTCTTTTAGCACTAGGAATTGTTTTGCCTAATAAAGGAAATTCGCAAAGCTGCGCCACTCCTTACCATGGTAATATTGAATTTGATGCTGCAGCATTCGAGGAATTTCGACGGAGCAATAAAGCCTCCTCTAGAAATAACAAGAAACAAAGAATGGGCATTACCATTCATGTAGTACAAGGCACCACAGATGGGGCTAATATTGATATTACACAGCTATATGATGAAGTAGACGCGGTCAACCGCTTTTTTGCTGGGGCAGGAATGGAATTTTTCCTTTGTGGTGCCCCTCGTATTGTATTAGCTAGAACCCTTTATACCTATACAGATGCTGATAGACAGCTAAATATTAGGTCTAATCATGAACCCAATACAATAAACATTTACTATGTAGATGAGATTGGGAATCAACTTACTTCTTCTGCTTGTGGTATTTCTACTTTCCCGTGGGATGGCAAAGCGGATAGTAGATTCATACTCATGCAAAAAGACTGTAGTACAAATGGGACTGTATTAGCACATGAAATAGGTCATTTCTTTGGTTTATTTCATACGCATGAAACGGCTGCGGGAGTCGAATTGGTCAATCGTTCTAATTGTGAATTCGCAGGAGATTTAATTTGCGATACGCCTGCTGATCCGAATTTGGGTATTGTTGGCCTAAGTGGTTGTACATATCAAGCAGATTTTACGGATAGAAACGGAGATCGATATAGGCCCGATCCTGCCAATATCATGTCTTACGCACCATTAACTTGCACGAGTCGTTTTACCCCTGGGCAAAACGATTTAATGAATTTTTATTTAGAAACAACCGACTTGGCGGAACTGATTACAGATTGTGATTTCTTTCCAGATTTTGGAATTACGGAAGAAAATACGATTAGCACTGTAGCCTCAGGACAAACTATGCCACTAACTTATGAATTTAATACAGAAGGAGTTACTGCTCCAATAGATGTAGATATTGCCTTCATGCTCCAAGCTACGGATAGTCCTTTGAATTTCACGATCCACACAGAAACGATTACTATACAACCAGGAGAAGATATATTTGAAATCACTTTTCAAGTACCCCTGCCTATAGAATATAGTTCCGGAGACTATACCTTAACAACTGCACTTGATCCAAAATCACTAGTGCAAGAAAGAGATAAACGAAATAATTTCCTAGAATCGAGATTAAGAATTGACAACTCTAATCTAGGGGATAATATCTTATTCCCGAATCCTGCACAAGAAGAGGTAAAAGTTTTTTTAAGAGAAAGAGGTAGTTCTGGTGATATTAATTTAACGATTTCTGACTCAATGGGCAGAATGTATCTAACTGAAAAAAGATATAAAGGAGAAACTGAATTTTCTACAGAAGTTGCAGTAGGGAATTTACCAGAGGGTTTGTATGTATTGACCCTACAATTTATTCGAGGAGGAAACAGTAAATCTTTTTTATTTTATAAAGGGTAAGGAATGAATTTCTATCACTCAAAATTGAACACAGAGTGAAATATCTTCTGGCTCTTTGACAATTTTTTGCATAAGATGTACCCGTAGCTCAAACTTCCAGCTTGAGTAACACTCTCCCGCTGGAAGTTTAAACTACCTTAAAGAACCTATATTCTCTGTGCCTCCGTGACTCTGTGTTCAATTCTCTCTAATACCTCCTCCCCAAAAACCGAAATTGCAAACCCGCACTAAGCATAAGACCTCTATTTTTAATAGCCCGATCTGAGCCATCTAAATCACTCACTCCAAATAAATAGCGAACATCGCCAATAACCGCTACACTTCCTAATTCTAATGCTAATCCTGCACCAGCATGTATACCTACATCAAAACGCCTGACATTATCATCTCCAAAATTGAGCTTGATAATGGTGCCGTTTTCTACCTGTTCTCCATTCGTTGCATAGCCAAAAGAAGGTCCTCCTAGTACATTGACATTAAACAAATTAGAGTTCAATATTTTTAATTTTAGTAAAATTGGTACATCAATATAATTGATCGTAGTTTTAACATCTGCTACATTCAAACTCAGAGAACCACCTTTCTGTATTAGTAATATCTCTGGTTGAAAGTAAATATTTCCATTGCCTACTGGTACTTCCAAAAAGGCTCCAAAATTGTACCCAGTTATTTCATCAGAATCAATATCTAAACCAATATCTTGAATATTTTGTTGGGCCAGATTGACACCCCCCTTTATGCCAAAGGACACTTGTGCTTGTACAGAAAGAATACATAAAAGAAGGAAAATTATTAAAATAGGTCGAATTGGGGGCATAGAGAAAATTTAGGAGATCATGAATAATTTACATAAAACGGTAAGAGCGGTCTTACTAGTATGGAAAACAGAGATTATTGTCGCTTGTACTTCATTTATGCATTGATTGGACGTAGCTCAAGCTTCCAGCTTGAGTAATAAAAACTCAAGTTTCCAGCTTGAGCTACGCACCTTAACTTACGCATAAACCTCTCCAAATTTCTCCTTTAGCATAGTCCATAATTCACTTCACTCTTCCTTTCCCCTTGCAGCAATAAAAAGCAATCCCCATGCTGTAATAAAACACAGCCCACCTATCGGAGTTAATGGCCCTAGCCAACGCCAGGTAGTTAAGCCAATCACCTCCCGACAAGCCAATAAGTATAAGGAACCAGAAAATAGCACGATACCTGCTATAAAAAGTCCGCCCGCTATCCTAAGAGATCGTTTAGGTAAATAAGGGGATAACAGTGCGACTAATACCAAAGCGATTGCGTGATACATTTGATACCGAACGCCAATTTCAAAAGTAGCCAATCGTTCTATAGGTAAAATTTCTTTAAGGCTATGCGCACCAAAGGCACCTAAGACGACTCCTAATAGTGCCATCAATGCGCCTGCTTTCAGAAAGGTTTTATTAAGCATTTATGAGTTTTAATTTATGTTCAAAGTGTATTTTTTGCGTTTCGCTGAATATAAAAGGAGATAAAAACATTTGACTGATGGAAATAGGATGCAGTTTTTGGCAACCGGGAAGCAGTAGCGTTATTTTTTCTTTTTAGAGGCAGTTAATTTGATTTGTTTTTTTGCAAAAAAAACAAATCAAATTAGCTGCCTCTAAAGAACTATATAAAACATACTTGTTGCCGAGTCTTAAACTAAGGCTATTATAACTTACTAACTCTAGCAAAATCCAAGCATATTAGAAATTAAAAAACCACATAGATTGCTATGTGGTTTTTAATTAAATCTATGCCAAATGAGCTATTTCTTAGCAGGCACTTTTTTCTTTTTTCTTCTGGATTTAAATAACTCCACCACTTCTTTTTCTTTCAAGAATCCTAATTCGACGAAAGTAGTAGAGACAAACTTTTTAATATCTTGATAATCCTTACCTCGCTTATCCACATAGACCTTTAGCAATTTTTTGATAAAAACCATATTCAAATCGTCCACATCTTGATTGAACTTTTGGTTACCAAAAATTTTCATGTATACTGGATAATTCTTAGCAATTTCAAATAATTCAGGATAGTTAGGTACTGGTAGATTATTAATCAATCGACTATAATATCCATAGATGGTTTTTCGAGCACATGCATTTACTAAAGATTTTCCTTCATGGGTATTGTAAAAATTATTTACAGCTTCTATAGCTCCTTCATGGGTATATCCCTTCCCATGTATATGCTCCATTAAGTCGTAGTACTCTGTCAATTGATCTTTTATACTTCTGTCTACTATTGTAGAAGCTCTGTTATCAGCAGCAGGATCTACATCTAAACCACTTGTATGCAAATCCAATAAGTATTGTAAATACTTCGCTGTAAAATCAGGAATCTCTTGTCTAACTTTATTAAAAACGCCATTCAGATGTGCTAGATCATCTTTTTCTAAATCAAAGAAATTGATATACAAGGCTAGCACCTTAATAATCTCATCTGTTTTCTGAAATTCTTCATTGCTAATAAATTTCCGTAAGTGTGGGACTAAGCTAGCATTATTTTTCTTCGCTCCTACTCTATGCGTCAAGAAGTCCAATAGCCAAGTAAACAATACCTTTAACTCTGACAAAGTCTCTGGAAATACAGTAGAAGCAAACTCTGTATTTATAAATTGTCGATTGTATCGTTCATATGCTTTTTGCCGATCGCCTAATGCTCTAAGGTTATCTAATTTCATTCCTTTAAGGAAATACCTGACTTTCTTATTCACCACTTCATTCATCAAATTAGTAATCCAAATATCACTACTTAAAGCAAAGCCCATTTGAACACTCTGACCAATTCGTTGACGAATAATATCAAAATTGGAGGAGTTACAAATAGCCATCAATACATCTTTAAAGTGATTTTGTGGTAGAATGTATTTGTGTTGGTCATTGATTTCTCCACGCAATACGGAGTAGCCCAATATCTTTGGTAAGTATAATCCTTCAAATTTAGATTCTAGTAATTTTTCCTCTAAAGCAATTAATTGTAGTGGTGCATTCTCTGCTACATTACTAAATACCGCCGTGATCTTTGGCTCATACATTTCTTGCAACCGCTTATAATCTGCCTCCTCTTCTTCTTCCAAATAAGCCTCCAACTCTTCTGATGCCTGTATTTCTTTTGCGATGGCATCTAATTGATCTACATATTCCTGATCTAGTGCTAATGCTTCCATAATATTTTTTTATGTGATAGAAAGGGCTTTCTTATTTTGCTCGCCGCCTTCGGCGTCTCGCAGTAGGTTCTTTTGGAGGCAATGATTTAAAAAATTGGTTTTTCAAAACCAATTTTTTAAATCGTTGCCTCCAAAGAATCCTTCTGCTAATCAAGCGAGGCATATTGAGCCTTCCGTCACTTCTTAATAAAGGTAAACCTAGTAGCGCACTCAAGCTCTACTAGGTTTATATATTTTCCAAACTTAATTATTTGCTAAGAAAAAACACAGCCATAAATATTTCAACTATTTATTTCCATGTTCAAAAAACAGAAGGACACCCATCCGTTCTGTGCTGCAAATATACTGATTTTTTTAGAACAGAGAGTAGAGAACAGAGAATAGAGATGAAATCTGTTTAAAAATATTAAGATTTTATTGAATGTAAACGAAATCTATCTCTGCTCTCTATTCTCGGTTCTCTATTCTAAAAGTATTAATTTTTAACTGGCGCACCAGTTCCAGCAAATATCATCGTCAATTCCTTTGTCAAAGCCTCATCTTTTAGCTGTCCTGCAAAGCTTAACAAACTACCTCTAGTATTATCTGCTAGGTTTTGATCTTGCGTAAAGCCAGCTTTTAGATCACTCGGATCTAAGGAAGCATAAAATTCCAAATGATCTGCTGTTTCTTTAGCCAATACACGCATCACATCTTTTGCCTTATCCCCTGCTCCAGCAGAGATATAAGAATTGATGAAATAGATCGTATTATAATCAAAAGGAAAATTCATATGAGGGAATGCCTCAAAGTACTTATCTATTAACGCAACCGCTTTTTCATTATTACCTTTTTTGATAAAATCTTGAATCGCTCGAAGCATCATGTATCGATGACTTTGAATACTTGGGCCATAACTCCGATCCACGTGCAATCTATGTTTATCAAAATTACCCCAACGGAATTTTGTCATTACATTTTCATACACTTTATCTGAGTCTACTCTACCCTTTCCTAATACCCCTGGCACTAAAGGATCCTTTCCTGCTTTGACTGGAATTATTTTTAAGCCTAAACCTTCCATCTGCAAGTACTCATCCAATCCTAATAAAGATTCTGTTCTAACAGTGACCGCAAAATAAATTGGCCGCTCCCAAATATTAGAAGCAATAATATCCATCACTGCCAAATCCCCTTTTAATATATACTGCTTACTGATATTCATTTCAATAGTACCCTGAAGCGTATTCGCTTCTGCTGGATTAATGATTTTGTTTTTGACTATTTTATTTCTATCAATAGGTATAAATAATTTCTTAGCAGGTAAATAACTTTCTAATGTCTTCCCTCCAGAAATAGGCACTGGGTGATTGTCTCCTGCAAACTTAACGGCTTGTTGAAGAGGCATCCGCTGCCCTTTTTCAAATGGGTCAACAAATAATTGATTCCGCTTAAACCCTCTATATGCTTCTTGTGGAATCGTTAATTTGATCGGCGGTGAATCATTAATTTTTCTATTCAATTGAGCAATATACCAATCTACTGCTATCAAACTCAAGTTGACCACCCTTACATCTCTCCTAATATTTTCAACCTCTTGCGCATACCATAATGGATAGGTATCATTATCTCCATAGGTAAATATAATCGCATTGGGATCACAGGATTGTAGGAAGTTACTAGCATAATCTCTTGCTCCAGTATGGTGTCTTCTACTATGGTCATCAAAATTTTGGAATCCCATTAATAAAGGTGCTACCATAACGATTGCTGAGGCGGCAATTGCACCCATAGACATGTTGAGTCCTGCTCGCTTTCTAAATATTTCAAAGAGGGCCAATACCCCCATGCCCATCCAAATACAATAGGTAAAGAAGGAACCTACCAATACATAATCTCTTTCTCTGGGTTCATTTGGAGGCTGATTTGTATAAATAATAATGCCTATACCTGTTATGATAAAGACTGCCAATAGACCAAGAAAGTCTTTTGGCCGCTTTCGTAAATGAAACAACAAACCAATTAATCCAAAGATAAATGGCAACATATAATATTTATTTCGTGCCTGCTGGTTGCTTATCGTATCTGGTAATTGACTCTCATTATACAATCGAGCTTCATCTAATGGTTGAATGCCCGATAGCCAATGGCCACTACTTTTATCCCATGAGTAATACCCTTGTTCGCCATTTTGACGACCTGCAAAATTCCACATAAAGTATCTCCAATACATCCAGCCAAATTGGTAGCTAAACATAAATTTCATCCCATCCATAAAGTTGGGCTTGCCACTAGGTTTATCAATCCACTGGCGATAAAGAGCTGGTCGTCCTTGACCACTATCATTCATTCTTGGAAATAACACTTTGTCGCTGTCTTTGTATTCGTAGTTTACTTTCTTATCAGTAATCGCATATTTATCCCCTAGTCGGCCGTATCGTTCTGTTTCATTTACTTTTACTGGAGAAGCATCAAAGTTGGTGCCTCTTAAAAGAGCCCGCTCTCCATATTGTTCTCTATTTAAATAAGGCAACAAACGCATCGCATCACTAGGGTTATTCATATTAATAGGCGTATTCGAATTTGCTCGAATAACGATTACCCCAAAAATGGAAAACCCTATAATCACCAAGCCTGCTGCTACCACTAGGTTTTGTAGTAATGCTAGGTTCTTTCTATGTGCATAGCGCAATAAAAAGAAGATTGCTGCTCCTATAATACCCAACACAAATAACAATCCACTATGGAAAGGCATACCCAATGAATTCACTGCAAAGACTTCCATATAGGACCATAAGGTCGGAATACCTGAAATAACAAAATTTTGTAAGAATACAATAATCCCCAAGCCTGCTGCTACTGCACCAGCCATCCCTAATAGGTTATGGTTCTCATATTTTTTAAAATAATAAAATAAAGCTAAAGCTGGGAAGGTCAGAATACTCAACAAGTGAACTCCTGAGGATAAACCACCTACAAATATGGCTAATACCAACCAACGATCATGATCTGGATCCTTTGGCAGACCATACCATTTCACTACCGCCCAAAGCGTCATCGCCGTAAACATCGTAGACATCGCATATACTTCCCCCTCTACTGCCGAAAACCAGATAGAAGAACAAAAGGTTGTTGCTAAGCCCGCTACTAATCCTGCTCCCACTAAAGCCATTCTTTCTCCATCTTCTGGTGCTCTATCTCTACCCACAATAGCTAATCTACCCATAGTAATAGTTGTCCAACAAACAAACATGGCTGCGAATGCCGTACAGATACCGGACATCAGGTTTACCGAAAAGGCTATATTTTCTGGATTATCAGATAGTAAACTTGCCACCCAAGTAAACATTCGACCTATTATCATAAATAAAGGCGCTCCTGGTGGGTGAACGACCTCTAATTTATATGCCCCGGTTATAAATTCTCCACAATCCCATAAACTCCCTACTCGTTCCGCAGACATAAAGTAGACGATTGTAGCGATCAAGAATACAACCCAACCGACTAATGTTTCTGGTTTTCTAAGTGATTTCATCATGTATTTTTCTTCTATTCTAACTATTTCTACCTTAGCATTCAATTAGAACAGAGAGTAGAGAAGCGAGAGCAGAGATAAAATACGTTCCATAAATAACGAAATGTCGTCGTTTTAATCGGATTTATCTCTGTTCTCTGCTCTCGCTTCTCTGTTCTAACCTAAAGTAGAACTATGAAGTTGTTTAAAATTTACTCGCAAAAGTAACAAAAGATAGGGATGTTGTAAACAGAAGTACATGCGCTTAACCCATCAATAACCTTTTAATTGCTATATCAAGCGTCTAATTCCTATCAGAGTCGCCTATACGACTACCCTCTTGCATAGTGTCGTTTTGCAAAGTCCTATCAAAAATAGTGCGTATAAAATGGGGAAATGTTACATAAAATGCGGTAATTCTGCTAGTTGTAGTCAATGAATATTCTTAATATATATGATATTGCGAATAAAATACACGCTCCAGTAACACGGATTTCAATCCGTACTTCTGTAACACGGATTTCAATCCGTACTTCTATCAAGCGCAGCGAGATAGTCCCCCTCCGTTACCGATTTCCCATTAGTGTATAATGATTTTCTTAGTAATGACTTTTTTCATAGAGCCGTCGAATATAGATAAATAGTAGACTCCTGCTGGTAATCTCGATAAATCCATCAAATCTCCAGTTGAGTAAAATATTTTATTTTGGTACATTAAGAGCTGCCCAAGTTGATTGTGTATCAGACAGGAATATAACGCCTCTCTGTCAACATCTAGAATAATAGTGATTATTCCACTACTAGGATTAGGGTAAATGTGTGCATCTGAGAGCTGTTCATTATAGCATTCTAAAAAAGGTTCGATACCGAAATAATCAACTATTTGTCTCTCCATCTCACAAGCTCTCAAAAAGACAAAGTCAAGAATGTGAGCAGAGACTTTATTTCGCCAAGCCTCTGTTGATTGCCAATTATGCCATCTTTCGAAATGTTCATTTATCTCCTTTTCATATTCAGCGGTCATTTGCCTTACCAGAGTGGATAAGCTTTCAGGGCTGAGTGTTTCATTCAATAGATATTTTGCCCGACTAATAAACTCTTTTTTAAAGTTTTCGTTTTTTATCAATGTTCTGATTAAAGCATTTGACCAACTATCTTCTTCCCCAGCGCTCCCCCCTCCTAATAATTTTGCCAGTAAATTATCATCAATTTTATTTTGCCCCATTCCTGCATCAAGATCAAAGAACAACCATCGGAACTTATTGTCATAGGTATCTGAGCGCCACATTTTTGAGTTATTACCAGGCCAATCGAGATTGTTGAAAAAAATCTCAGTAATTAAATAGTTGATAAGATTATCAATGTCAATCCGTTGTTTGATGTATTCATAAATTTTGGGGTCTGTGATGTCATTTTGTACGAGATATTGATCCCTTAAGAATATAAACTCTGTATCTGGCTCTCCTTCAATAACATCTCCGTAGGAAGCATAAATATTGATATCGTCTTTATTTAATCCATAATCATCAGCAAGTTTATGCTGGTCAAAGTGCTCCCTTAATTCGTATATACCCCAGTATTCTCCGTTAATAAAAACGATAACGGGTTCATATTCCTGTATGTCAAAATTTAAATCCCGAGACGCTTGATGGGCAAATGCGTCTGCGAAAATGGTATTGCTCCATGCTCCCATTGTGGTACGAAGTAATAATCGCTTATAGCTAGATTGTTCCTTATTACTAAAAAAAGGATAATCAAATCTCTTTTTGCCATAGCTAGAGCGAGCGTATAGGCGCATTGATTTTTGCGCTGCACCTCTAGTCTTTCCACCATGTATTCTTATACCCATTACTTGATTAACGACAGCTTCACCATCATCAAAATATTCAAAATTTGACTCTCTTTCCCAGTCTAAACCCTTATTGAAATAATTGCCTGTCCAGTCAAGGTTATCGGCTTGCAAAACGGCTCCAGGTACATAAATTCCTCGTTCAAAGGAAAAAAGACTGTCAGTAGGGCAAGTAATGGAAACCACTGGGAAATCATACCTTTCTTTTCCTTCAGGAAAAACGAAATAAGTATGAGTAGTTATTCTACTGATTCTTTGCCCTGCTAAGAAGGCTGCTGCTCTAATGACGTTTCCTTTTGCTACTTTTTTTACTGGTGGAGCCCATACTGGATAGGAGTTGTCACCATCTGCGAAATCTGGCGTGCAAGGAATATTGGCTAGCAGATTTTCCTCTTGTGATCTATTATCAGCTAGAATGTTGTTTACATATAGGGAATCAGTGCTGCTTGGCTCATCTCCTGTAAGGGTATATCGGATTTCCACGTCAGCTAATGCGAGATTGTCAAAATTTAGAGATAGCGCAATCGCATTTTCATAGAATCCAGCCTCGTGTGAAAAACTTACTTCAAGGTCTAGTAAATTAGAACCACCAGGGCTAGGAATCGATGTAATTAAGAAAGTACTGTTTTCGTCAGGAAAGGCGGCAAAGGCAATATCTTCATCTAAATCGATGGGTGGAATATGTTGGATTACCTCATCTTCCTTCACCAAAAAAATATCTTCGCCTCCAGCATCTAGTTTGAAATTAGTGTGTAGTGGCATATCAATATCTGATCTATTTTTGCTCGAACAATAGATTATCAAGTAGCTTTTAGGAGATAAAACGATATTGGGAAGCGCCCATTTGTGTAAATCTCCAATATCATCGCTTAAATAATAACCCATTAAAGAAACAGACGCTCCACTGGTGTTAAAAATTTCTAACCAATCACTGTATTCTCTATCTTCATCAAAAAGCGTATTGTTATTAGAAGACATAAATTCGTTAATCACAATTTGTGCGTTGACGGAAGAAAAAGGCATCAAATAGATTAATCCTAAAAGCAAGAAGAAGAATACTGAATTTTTCATTGGAATTTGGTTTTTTTTCAAAAATGCACATAACCTTAAAATACAAATAACGACCTATAGAAAAAGCGAACATATGGAAAGGTATACAATACATTGTTGAAGGTAGTCTTCAGCAGATCGTCGAAGTTTGTAACCATAACCAACCTTTAACATATCACTACTTTTTGTGTTAAGTGATCTAATGTATATTGTCAACATTGCTCACGACCTACAAAAATCCGCGTCATCCGTGTTGCTACGAAGTAGCTCCGTGTTGAATCAAGCCTAACCAAGCACCATTTTAATCTATCACCACTTTTTTAACAATCCTACCTCTCTCTAATTCCAATTCCACAAAATATAATCCCTCAGGTAGATTAGCTGTCGAAATACCAAAAA
>CAYOBX010000118.1:0-5246 GCA_964402245.1 uncultured Saprospiraceae bacterium
GGGCATCTATTTTGAGGCTAATTGCTAAAAGCTAATGGCTAAAGTCGAGCTAAGGGATGGGTTAAAAATAAACTTACAATTTATGCTGCTACTTTTGTCCTTCTTTTTCTTCTTAAAAACAGTCATTATATCAACAGAACTCCCGTTTTTAAGAAAAAAACTAAGTACAAAATAAGCTACTCTAAATTTGTAAATTTATTTCTACATCGTTCCTAAGCTACTTTCCAAGTCATTAAATATTGCTCGAAAAATTATATAATAAAAATTAAATTTTGGAACATTTATTGTCTTTAAATTATCATAAGAATGGCAAATGTTTATTGATGAGTTACCATTATTAATAAATTGAAATCACCTCCCACCTATTGTGTATTTCAATGCATTTCTTTTTATCCAATCCTAATTACTACTTTCACTAAAAACGGTATTTAAAATACTTTGTAATGTAAATAATACATAGGTATGCCCTGCATAGTAACTGGCAATAGGGTAGTGTATATTTTATTTATATAGTGTTAAACAATACTAATCACTTAGTAACGACAAAACAATAACTCCACCATTTGGACGGCATTTTTTGTTCTTATTTTCCTTTAAAAAATGAGTCCGTAGCCCTGCTATGAATTAATTTTTTAAATTCCTTAGACTGAAAAATAATTAGAACCAGATTGCCCAACTTATTATTTCGTCGTTACTTAGAGAAAAAATAAGGCTATATCAACTTCTAAAAGTTGATAAAAAACAATAAGGTAGCTTACTCTAAGTAGGATGCCACCATCTCCCACCCCTGTATATTTCCTCTTTAAATGAGTTAGACAAAAATTAGGCTTGTGTGTATAAAAGTAAATGCACCTCCAAAAAACATCCTTAAAAGAGCAACTACTTTTTCTGTATGGATAGGTATGTGGTTGTTATTAATTCTATTGGTAGCTGTACCAGTAGGAAAAGCAAATGGCTATGTCCCTACTATAATAGTGGATGCTACTAGTAATAGATATGAGGTGCTATTGGAAGGAGAAAACGTTACAGTAGAACTATGTGAATTGGTCATCGATCAAGTATATACGCTTTCCTTTGCAGCGGATGTTACACAAGCCATAGCAATAACCTTGGATGAAGGTGAAAACAGAAAAGCATTTTTAACAAATCAGAAAATACATTTCAAAGCAACTAGTACCTGTTCGCTCCTTTATTTTGAAAAACCTGGAACAGCATCAATAGCAGGCACTTTGTCTATAGGTATTGAGGCTAGTCCAAAAGCGATGAGTAGAAGTAATGGAGTGGGCATACTAACAGATGAAAACCCTACTGCGGAACAATTGGTTAAAGATATATTTATTGGAGGCGATTGTTTTGAAGTTAGAAATATTAAATACAGCGGAGATAAAAAAGCCATAGGTAGTTTTGAAGAAGGGAAAGAAGCCATTGATATTACGCGAGGGGTCATTCTTTCGACAGGTGATATTGAAAATGCACAAGGACCTAATATCTCAACTCGTATCAGTACGGACTTTAGCGATTTCCATCCTAGTGATAGAGACTTAGAATCGCTGCTAAATAGCAATACCGTTACCTTAGAAGATGTCGCCGTTTTAGAATTTGATTTTACACCGACTACTAATCGGATTCAATTTCAATATTCCTTTGCATCAGAAGAATATTGTGATTATGTAGGTTCAAAATTTAATGATGTGTTTGGCTTCTTTTTAAGTGGCCCTGGCATCGAAGGAACGTTTGAAAATGAGGCTGTGAATATTGCCTTTGTGCCGGGCACAGCAGATTTTGTGGCGATCAATAATGTGAATCATTTAACCAATGATAACTTTTTTGTAAACAATGTCCCAGAAGGACAAATCCAATTTGTACCCTGTGATAATTTTCCAGAGGAGCCAGGTGTTGCGACAGACTTAATAGAATTTGATGGTTTCACAAAAGTACTAACGGCAGTAGCGGAAGTGATGCCTTGTCAAACCTATCATATCAAACTAGCCATTGCGGATGCTTCGGATGCATTGTTTGATTCCGCAGTATTTTTAAAAGCCAATAGCTTTAACGCGGGCGGTGCGGCCTATGTGAGGCGCATTTTACCAGATGTAGAAAGCGTAGAAGCCTATGAAGGCTGTAAAGAAAGCTACTTCTTATTTGAACGAACAGATCAAGAAGCTTTAGACTCTCTAGTTGTACATTTTGATATATCTAATCAAAGTACAGCAATACCAGGAGAAGACTACGCTCCTTTTCCTGATTCTGTAATTATTCTCCCCGGAGACCGACAAAAATTATTACCGATTGTTCTGTATGCTGATAATATTATTGAAGGTACAGAACACCTCATAATGGAATTAGAGTCTGCTTGCTCTTGTGCTGATTTAAGTATAGATTTACCGATAAACGATTTTATTCCACTAACAGCAGCAAGTCAGACCGATTCTATTTGTGGGACTCAAGAAATAAATATCAATCCGAAAATTGCTGGAGGTATCGGCACTTTAAAATACGAATGGAGTACTGGAGATACCTCTGCTATGCTACAAGTATTGGCCAATACCTCCGCTACTTATGGGGTTACGGCAACAGATATTTGTGAAAATACGATTACAGCAATTAATCAAATAGAAGTATTAGAAGCTCCAATGGTAGATCTAGAAAAGGATAAGACCGTTTGTGATTTAGATGCGCCTGTATTTTTTGATTTAAAATTATCAGGGCTTGGGCCTTGGAATATTGCTTACACTATCAACGATATACTGCAACCTATATTGACTACGAAAAATCCATCCTTCCCATTACCTGCAAAAGAAGAAGGCGTATATGCCATCCAATCTATTAGTAATAATAACTGTTCTATCAATGTACAAAAGCAATCTATCTTAACGGTCACCAAACCAGAGAGTGCAGCTATTCAAGTAACACAACCAATCTGTCAAGGAGAGACAGGAAGTATAGATGTGTTGGAAGTAAGAGGAGGAAGTATTCCGTATTCGTATTCCTTGGATAATGGACATACCTATGGACAAGATCCATTTTTTGATGATATAGAACCTGGTTTTCATAGAATAATTATTCGAGATGCCAACCAATGTGTTTGGTCAGCGGAACACGAAATAGATGCTCCCGAAGCATTGGAGATAGCATTAGAAAAAAGAGTTCAACTAACATTAGGAGACCACTATCAATTAGCCGCAAGCATCAGTAAATCCTTAGATCAAATTGAGCATATTGAATGGTTTCCAGCTGGAGATATAGCTTGTCCAAATTGTTTGTCTACAGATGTGCTACCCTTACAAAATACCACCTATGAAATCAGTGTTACAGATGAGCGAGGCTGTACGAAAAAAGCAGCTATAGATTTGATCGTTCTTAAAGATTATAAAGTATTTGTACCGTCCGCTTTTTCTCCAAATGGAGATGGACAAAATGATTTGTTTTATATTAATGCAGATACCGATCAGATACTGACTGTCCGAAAATTTCAAGTCATCAACCGATGGGGCGATCTGCTATACCAAGCAACCAACTTTCAACCGAACGACCCACAATATAGCTGGGATGGTACTTACAATGGACGAGCTTTGAATGCGCAAGTATTGGCTTATTTTGTAGAAATGGAATTTATTAATGGGGAGGTTGTGGTGTTTAAGGGGGATGTTACTTTGGTGGATCGGTAAGGGAAAGTTCAAGCGCAAGAATCAAGTTCAAGTGTCAAACATACTAGATGTTGACCATTTAAAGTTCAAGCGCAAGAATCAAGTTCAAGTGTCAAACATACTAGATGTTGACCATTTAAAGTTCAAGTACAAGAATCAAGTACAAGTGCCAAACAGATTAGATGTTGACCATATTGTGTTCGAATATTATGCAATAGTAAAAATATTGTTATCTTGTTTGATATTTCCGACTTAAATTCTAAATACGCTATGAGTAATAAAAAAATATGATTTAGAAGATAGGCTGGTTGAATTTGCTGCCAATATTGTTTTTCTATGTAAAGATTTGCCTAATGATATGGCAGGGAGTTATTATGGAAATCAATTATTACGATCGGCAGGGAGTTCTGCTTTAAACTTTGGAGAAGCCCAAGGTACTAATACGGTAAAAGATCAAATTAATAAACTTGCCTTAGTCTTAAAAGAACTTAAAGAGTCTAGAGTAAACCTGAAAGTTCTTCATAAAGTTAATTATGGTGAACTCAAAAAACGAGAATCCTTAATGGATGAAGTCGGTCAACTGATAAAAATAATCGCAACGATCATTAAAAACAAAAGAGCGTCAAGTTAAGGTCCCTGCTCGCATTTGAACTTGAGTTTGATTCTTGAACTTGAACTTTTTAAGACCTAAACCGATAATGCCCCACCACATCAAAATCCAACTTAGCCCGAACAACCTCTGCCAGATTAATCTCCGCATAAAGAATTCCTTCCTCACCATAAAGCGGTCCAGCCACAATTTTCCCTAAAGGATCAACAATCATACTACCACCCCGACACATCGTATCAGGTTGATTTGCCAAATCTTCAATACCAGGCAAATCAGGTGGATATAAATCTTTAGTGACATATTGATTACAGCTCAACACATAGCATCGGCCTTCCAATGCAATATGTTGCATACTCGCCACCCAAGCATCTCGGCTATCTGCGGTAGGAGCGAGGTAAAGCTCCACACCTTGTTCATATAAGGCCATTCGAGCCATCGGCATATAATTTTCCCAGCAGATCAATCCTCCTATTTTTCCAAAAGGTGTTTCCAGTACTTGTAGGTCATCACCTTTGCCCTCTCCCCATATAATGCGCTCCGCTGCAGTTGGCATTAACTTTCTGTGTTTTCCGATTAGCTGTCCATTGGGGGCATAGTAGACCAAAGAACAGTATAATGTTCCGCCCACTTGGCTTTGCTCTGTAATACCCACTGCCAAATACACTTGAGTATCTTTAGCAATTTGCGCAAGCCTGTCTGCTGCTGTGCTAGGAACAGCCATCCCACTTTCCCAATACTTTTGCCAGGTAGCTCTCCCTTCTTTAGAACGACTCCCCACCACCGTCCCAAAGCTTAAACCTCTTGGATATACTGAAATGAAGGTTTCTGGAAATAGAACTAGTTTGGCTCCTTTCTGTGCTGCTTCTTTGGTTAGTAGTTCCAGTTTATCAATTGTCTTATTTACATCGAATAGGATGGGGGCGGCTTGGACTACGGCTACTTTTGTTTTTTGCATGGTGTGATGAAATAGTAGGTGTTTTTGCTAAAAA
>CAYOBX010000118.1:5346-13565 GCA_964402245.1 uncultured Saprospiraceae bacterium
ATAAATAGCCAAAAGGTATTCTTTAATGATGAAAATTACTACTTTTTCTTAAAGAGATATGCCCACTATACCAAAGATTATTTAGATACGTATGCTTATTGTCTATTACCCAATCATTTTCATTTTCTGGTAACAGTCAAATCGTCGAAAGCTATAATTACTTCAGCAAAGTTGAACTACAAATCGGTGCCTAAACCTTTAATAAAAGAGCTGCTAATTATGCTACCAGATTTAAAACTGCCAGATTTTCAAAATCTTGCAGTTTTATACGAGAAAGTTCGAGACCCAACTATACAAGCTGTTATTACAAGTTGGATTGTCAGCAATCAAATTCGAACGTTTTTTATCAGTTATTCAAAAGCGATTAACAAACAAGAAGAAAGAGCAGGGAATTTGTTTCATAAACCATTTAAAAGAAAGTTGGTGGATGATAAAGGATATATGGATTGGTTAGTCTGGTATCTTCATCGAAATCCCCTTCATCACAAGATAGCGACAGATTTTAAAAACTACCCATACAGTTCCTATAAAGGGATATTATCAGATAAACCCACATTATTGAAACGTCAGTTAGTATTAGCTGCTTTTGGTGGTAGAGAGGAAATGGAGCAATTTCATGAACAAGCGGCTGTTAATTGGGAAAACTTAGACAAATACACGTTGGAATAATCCCTAAAGAGAGAACTGCCAGATTTTCAAAATCTGGCAGTTCTAGGTAGTTCAAACCAACCAACTCAAAATATAACCAAAAAAATAATTTTACTATTTGTATAATAGAAAATAAGTCCTATCTTTGCACTCGCTTAGAAAAAGGCCAATTTTCAACCTTTCTCAAAGCAACAACAACCTAGTAAAATCAAGGGTTTTCGCCCTTTTATTAGGAAAGATAATCAACTGAAAGTGTTTAATGAAGCCTTTTTATTACAAAAAGGAAAAGCAAAATCTTTCACCTTTCTATTCTTCCTTGAATAAAGGTGCCTGCAATTCTGCCTTTTTTATCCATTCCTTCGGTGATTCATTTCTAAATATATATAATTTTAAAGTAGATGCCTACTATCAATCAGTTAGTGCGAAAAGGACGGAAGAAAATTGTCGAGACTAGTAAGTCTCGGGCATTAGACTCTTGTCCACAAAAAAGAGGAGTTTGTACTCGTGTGTACACAACAACCCCTAAGAAGCCAAACTCAGCACTTAGAAAAGTTGCTAAAGTTCGTTTGACGAATGGCCAAGAGGTGATTTGTTATATCCCAGGGGAAGGACACAATCTTCAAGAACACTCTATTGTATTGATTAGAGGAGGTAGAGTAAAAGATTTGCCGGGTGTACGTTATACAATCGTGAGAGGAGCATTAGATACAGCGGGTGTGACAGACAGAACACAAAGTAGATCTAAGTACGGTACGAAAGCACCGAAGAAGAAATAAGCAATTTTTGCTAATAAATTAATTTTTCTATAATCATTTAATTCCACATAGGAGATGAGAAAAAGAAAGCCGAAGATTAGAATCATCCAACCAGATCCAAGATATAAAGATGAATTGGTCACACAATTTGTCAATAATATGATGTTGAGTGGTAAGAAATCAAATGCATTCAAAGTATTTTATGATGCGATGGATTTGATTAAGGAGCGATCAAACAATGGAGACGAGTTTGCGATTTTTAAGAAAGCTGTAAATACCGCAATGCCGCAAGTAGAAGTAAGAAGTAAGAGAATTGGTGGTGCTACGTTCCAGATTCCTGTAGAAGTACGAGCAAAGAGAAGATTATCAATTGGTATTAAGTGGTTGATTTCTTTCGCACGTAAGAGAAGTGGAAAAGGAATGGCAGAAAAATTAGCAGCAGAGTTGCTAGCAGCTAGTAAAGGAGAAGGAGCTGCAGTAAAAAGAAAAGAAGATACGCATAAAATGGCGGAATCTAATAGAGCATTTGCCCATTTCCGAGTATAGGTATAGTTTTTGGGTTTACGAATTTATTTAATATTCAATTATTTAACTTCTAAACCCTCGTTCTTAGATTTTTATCCAACTAAACGATTTCCATCTTTATAACAGGGTTATTATTTAACCATTTAATCACCGTCAAGGTAAAGTTATGGCAACAGATTTAAAATTTACTCGAAACATTGGGATTGCTGCCCATATTGATGCAGGTAAAACGACTACCACTGAACGTATTCTATATTATACTGGTATCAGTCACAAAATTGGAGAGGTGCACGATGGTGCAGCTACAATGGATTGGATGGAGCAGGAGCAAGAAAGAGGTATTACAATTACTTCAGCAGCTACTAAAACTAGTTGGACATGGAAAGGACAAGAATACCCAATTAATATTATTGATACTCCGGGTCACGTGGATTTTACCGTTGAGGTAGAGCGTTCTTTAAGAGTATTAGATGGTATGGTTGCTTTATTCTGTGCAGTTTCTGGTGTAGAGCCACAATCTGAAACAGTTTGGAGACAAGGTAATAAATATAAAGTTCCAAGAATTGGTTTCGTTAATAAAATGGACCGTTCAGGAGCAGATTTTTTCGAGGTAGTAAAGCAAGTGAGAGAAATGTTGGGTGCGAACCCAGTTCCATTGCAAGTACCAATTGGTGCAGAAGAAAATTTCAGAGGAGTAGTTGATTTGATCACTAATAAAGCGATCATTTGGAATGAAGCGGATAGAGGAATGACTTACGAGGAAATTCCAATTCCTGAAGATTTACAGGCTACAGTTGACGAATATAGAGAGAAGTTACTAGAAGCTGTTGCAGAATATGATGAATCATTAATGGAGAAATTCTTTGATGATCCAGATACCATCTCTCCAGAAGAAATTAGAGCAGCGATTAGAGCAGCAGTAATTGATATGAGCATCATTCCTATGATGTGTGGTACAGCATTCAAAAATAAAGGTGTTCAAGCAGTATTAGATGCATCTTGTGCATTCTTACCATCACCATTGGATATTGAAGCTGTTGAAGGAACGAATCCTAAAACGGATGAAGTTGCAACTAGACAACCTGATAGCAAAGAGCCTTTTGCGGCTTTAGCATTTAAGATTGCGACAGATCCTTATGTAGGTCGTTTAGCATTCTTTAGAGTATATTCTGGTACTTTAGAAGCAGGTTCTTATATCTTGAATACACGTTCAGGTAAAAAGGAACGAATTTCAAGATTGTACCAAATGCACTCTAATAAGCAAAACCCAATTGATAAAGTAGAGGCGGGTGATATTGCAGCAGCAGTAGGTTTCAAAGATATCAAGACAGGAGATACAATGTCTTCTTTAGATGAGCCTATTGTTTTGGAAAGTATGACTTTCCCAGATCCAGTAATTGGATTAGCAGTAGAGCCTAAGACTCAGAAGGATGTAGAGAAAATGGGTATGGCTTTAGCAAAATTATCAGAAGAGGATCCAACATTTACAGCAAAATACGACGAAGACACAAATCAAACAATCATCAGTGGTATGGGTGAATTACACCTTGAAATCATCGTTGATCGAATGAAAAGAGAATTCGGTGTAGAAGTAAATGAAGGTGCACCTCAAGTAAACTATAAAGAAGCATTAACAGCTTCGGTAACGCACAGAGAGCGTTTAAAGAAGCAGTCTGGTGGTTCTGGTTTATTCGCAGATATGGAATTCGAGTTAGGTCCAGCCGATCAAGAATTCTTAGAAAGCGAAGATTTTGTGAATGGCAAAGAGCGTTTACAATTTGACTGGAAAATCGTTGGTGGTAAGATTGACAAGAACTATGTCAAGCCAATCAAAGATGGTTTTACAGCCATGATGGATAATGGTGTTTTAGCAGGATTTGGTATGGACAGTATGAAAGTTAGAGTTTATGATGGCTCTATGCACGCAGTCGATTCCAAACCAATTGCCTTTGAACTTTGTGCAAAAGAAGGTTTCAAAGCAGCAGCAGCTAAGACAAAGCCAGTATTGCTAGAGCCAATTATGAAATTGGAAGTAACTACTCCTGAAGAGTACACAGGTGGTGTTATTGGTGATTTGAATAGAAGAAGAGGCTTGTTGAAAGGACAAGATGCAAAAGCAGCTGCAGTTATTGTAAAGGCAGATGTTCCTTTATCTGAAATGTTCGGGTATGTAACGCACTTACGTACCATTACTTCTGGTAGAGCATCTTCATCAATGGAATTTTCTCACTATGCACCAGCACCGAGAAATATTGCAGATGATGTAATTGCTAAAGCTAAAGGCTTAGTACAAGCATAAAGTTACGGTGGACCGTTAAAGGGACAACTTACAAAGTCTTTGGACTTGGGGAAACTTTACTTAGTAATTCGCCCAAATGACGGATTTATTCTTTCGTCGTTACTTAATTGATAAACAAAGACTTTCCAAGTTGCAAAACTTTGCAAGTCTCCTGATCAATCATTAACGGTTGACCACACACAATAAATAACAAGTTCAGGTTTAAACCTGATTGGTTTCGACCTGAACTTGATTTTTGAATTTGAATTATACTTAGGTTATGAATCAAAAGATTAGAATCAGATTACGCTCTTACGATCACAATTTAGTAGACAAATCTACAGAGAAGATTGTGAAGACAGTACGTAACAGCGGAGCTGTTGTAACTGGTCCGATTCCGCTGCCAACTGATAAAAAGATCTTCACGGTTTTACGTTCTCCACACGTAAACAAGAAATCTCGAGAGCAGTTTCAGTTGCGGACTCACAAACGCTTAATAGAAATTTTCACTCCAACACAAAAGACAGTCGATGCATTGTCAAAGCTGGAGCTGCCGAGTGGCGTTGATATACAAGTTAAATTATCGTAAGGTATTAGCAATTGGCTAAAACTAGAAAATCATAAGCAATAATTGTTTGATTTTCATTACGTTACAGAACTGATATAAGGGGATTTGGTATAGTATTAAAATTGTTTTCAAAAACTTTTTTGACACTAAGTAACGAGTCAAAAATAAATGTACATTTTTGGATGTCTCGTTACTAATCATTTCAAAGCCCAAAGAAACGTCTGTTCTACTCTGAACATAAATTGATACTTAAGTTTGGTTCATACAGAAATTATCTATCCAGTGATAGCGCTAAATCTGTGAAGGAAATATTTACCAATTGGTACATATTAGAGAAGTACTTTTTGTCAATTTTGTGAGAGCAGGCTATTCCTAGAAATATTAAAAACTAAATAAAGTGAACGGAATCATCGGTAAGAAAGTCGGTATGACTAGCATCTTCACAGAAGATGGTCGAAACCTTGCATGTACCGTTGTAGAAGCTGGACCTTGTGTGGTGACACAGAAGAAAACAGAAGACTCTGACGGCTACTACTCTTTACAATTAGGTTTTGGCGATAAGAAAGCTAAAAACACGACGAATTCACTTGCAGGACATTTTGATAAAGCCTCAACAGGTCCAAAGCGAAAAGTAGTAGAATTTCGAGACTTTGATATAGACAAAGGTCTAGGAGATGTAATTACTATAGACGAAGTATTTGAAGAAGGAGATACAGTTCATGCAGTAGGTACTTCAAAAGGTAAAGGTTTCCAGGGTGTTGTTAAGCGTTACAACTTTAAAGGGGTAAACGATGCAACACATGGTCAACATAACAGACAACGTGCTCCGGGTTCTATCGGTGCTGCATCTTATCCTGCGAAAGTATTCAAGGGTATGAGAATGGCAGGTCGTATGGGTGGAGAAAGAGTGATGGTTAAGAATTTAGAAATCGTAAAGATCTTTGCTGAGAAGAATTTAGTATTAGTGAAGGGAGCGATTCCTGGGCATAAAGGTTCTTTCGTAATTTTAGAAAAGTAATCGTTTATCTACTTCAACTAGAAGATAGATTAACGCTATAAATTTCAGACAATGAAATTAGATATTTTAGGTATAAACGGTTCATCAACAGGTAGATCAGCAGATTTACCAGATGAAATCTTTGGTGTAGAACCAAACGAACATGTAGTATACTTAGCGGTAAAGCAATATTTAGCTGCCCAACGCCAAGGTACTCATAAAGCAAAAGAGAGAGGAGAAATCACTGGTTCTACAAAGAAATTGAAGAAGCAAAAAGGAACGGGTACTGCAAGAGCGGGTAGTATCAAGTCTGGTGTATTCAGAGGTGGTGGTAGAATATTTGGCCCACGACCAAGAAAATATAACATCAAGCTAAACAAGAAAGTAAAGCGTTTGGCTAGAATGTCTGCTTTATCTAGTAAAGTCAGCAACGGGCAGTTAAAAGTGGTAGAGGATTTTACTTTTGAAGCACCTAAGACGAAGGAGTATGCTAACATTCTAAAGAACTTAGAATGTAGCAACAAATCTCTTTTAGTAGTGGGGGAATATGATAATGTATTAAACTTATCAAGCAGAAATGTTCCTAAAGCGAACGTAGTAACAGCTGCTGATTTGAATACTTACCAAGTAATGAACGCTGGAACACTTCTTTTAACAGAAGGAGCTATTTCCAAAATCGTTTCTACTTTATCATAAGCAAAGGAATTTATTTCTTATGTTTTGTAAGGAATCATTTCCTTGCATGTATAATCTAAAAAGATGGCAAAGAGAATATTAATTAAGCCGATTATCACTGAAAAGTCAAGTGCGCAGACAGAAGCTGCTAACCAGTACACATTCATGGTAGATAAGAAAGCTAATAAGACGGAGATAAAGCGAGCAATTGAGAAGTTATACAACGTATCAATTGAATCTGTAAATACTATAATTGTTCCTTCTAAGCAAAAAGTTAGAAATACAAAAAGTGGTATGCAAAGAGGTACCAAGTCTGCTTATAAAAAAGCAATTGTTAGAGTGACTTACGGTGAAGAAATTGACTTATACGGCGAAGTATAAGTTTTAAATGGTGAATTATGAATGAGAAATGATGAATTTCGAGACGTTGACTCAGAATCTGCTTTCTCCAAGTTTAGTATTCATCATTCATCATTTTGCATTCATCATTAAGAAAATTCGTAGCAATTGCTACTGATATAAAATATAGTAAAATGCCAATAAAAAAGTATAGTCCAGTTACTCCGGGCACAAGATTCAGAGTTGGAAATTCTTACTCAGAAATAACGACGAATAAGCCAGAGAAGAGCCTGACAGTAGGTTTGAAAAAATCAGGTGGTCGTAATCATTCTGGTAAAATGACGATGCGTAACAGAGGGGGAGGGCATAAGCGAAAGTATAGAATCATTGATTTCAAGAGAAACAAAGATAGCATGACTGCTACTGTAAAGACCATTGAATATGATCCGAACAGAACAGCATACATTGCATTAGTAGAATATAGCGATAACGAAAAGCGATATATCGTTGCACCAAATGGCTTAAAAGTAGGAGATACTATTATGTCAGGTAAAGGCGCAACACCAGCTGTTGGAAATGCTTTATTCTTAGCAGATATTCCTCTAGGTGCTTCTATTCATGCTATCGAGATGCGTCCTGGTCAAGGAGCAGCAATTGCTAGAAGTGCAGGTACTTACGCTACTTTAATGAGTAGAGAAGGTAAGTATGCAGTGATCAAAATGCCTTCTGGTGAAGTTAGAAGAATCTTGTTGACTTGTAAAGCAGTAATCGGTACTACTTCAAATCCAGATCACGGACTACAGGTTTTAGGTAAAGCAGGTAGAAAGAGATGGTTGGGTAGAAGACCAAGAGTAAGAGGGGTAGCGATGAACCCAGTCGATCACCCAATGGGTGGTGGTGAAGGTAGAGCTTCAGGTGGTCACCCAAGATCAAGAACGGGTATTATGGCGAAAGGTCAGAAAACTAGAAACGTTAAGAAAGCATCTTCTAAGTTAATTATATCACGAAGAAAGAAATAAGTGAAGAATTAAAGTTAAAATGTAAATTAAAATTAAAAACGACCTTGATTAAATAGTCGTTATAATATTAATTGTTCAATTTATTTTTAACCTTATCACTAAACAATAAGAAAACATTTATCAAATGCCAAGATCATTAAAAAAAGGTCCATACGTATTTCATAAGCTTTTGACTAAAGTTACAAAGGCAAAAGATTCTAAGAAGAAATCTGTTATCAAGACATGGTCAAGATCTTCAATGATTATTCCTGGAATGGTAGGCGAAACTATTGCTGTACATAATGGGAAAACATTCGTACCCGTTTTTGTAACAGAAAATATGGTAGGGCATAAATTAGGAGAGTTTTCACCAACTCGTAGCTTTAAAGGCCACGGGGGTAAGCGATAGGAAAATAAGGAAATAAGGAAATAAGGA
>CAYOBX010000119.1:0-13519 GCA_964402245.1 uncultured Saprospiraceae bacterium
AAGTTCGGGCTTCGTGCCCGACACTTCCATTTTTGACTAGGATTTAAAGATTATAAGATTGATAGGATTTTGTAAGTGGCTTTGACTAGGGTTTATGAGATTATTTGATTAGTAAAATTCTATCGGTAGTAACGACGGAAGAATAAGTTGGTCATCTGGACGAGATTATTTTGTTCTCAGTTTTTCTTTGGAAGAGGGAGTATTGTTGATACTATGACCGATTTCAAAGAGAAAATGAGGGCAAAAGAATCCGTCCTAGAAGGACAAGTTATTTTTTTGCCGTTACTTAGTCAAAGATGCTTACGATTTATCTTGAACTATCGTAATGATCTTCTTGTTGAATTGCATCTAAAATCCTATCAATCAAATAATCCTTAAATCCTAGTCCTTTGATTGACTAGTGCTAATACCATAGCTAACTGCTCTTCTCTGCTCAAATTAGAATTATCAATTAAGACCGCATCTTCGGCTTGTTTTAAAGGGCTATCTTCTCGATTAGAATCAATATGATCTCTTTCTGATAAATTAGCGGCAACCTCTTCTAAATTGGCAGCAATTCCTTTTTCTTTTAATTCTAAAAACCTCCTTTGCGATCTAGTTGCAATGTCTGCCGTAACGAATAATTTTAATTCTGCGTCAGGAAATACAACTGTTCCTATATCTCTGCCATCTAAAATAACCCCCTTCTTTTTGCTCATCATTTGCTGTTGCCAAACCATCGCCCTTCTAATCGTTGAGATGGTAGCAACAGGACTCACCATATCAGAAACATACATTTTTCGAATTTCTGTTTCTACATTTTCATTATTTAAAAAAGTAGTATTATGACTGTCAATGCATTCAAAATGTATTTTTATATTTTTTAGTGCCAATTCAATCCCTTCCCGATCATTTAAAGCGATCTTATTTTGAATTAAATACAAGGTTACAGCTCGATACATAGCCCCCGTATCTATGTAGGCATATTTGAGTACTGAGCTTAAATTTTTAGCTAGAGTACTTTTTCCACATGAAGAATGCCCATCTATAGCAATAATAATCTTTGGTGTATCTGATTTCATGGTCTGAAGTCGTGTATGCTTTTTTGTACTAGATTTATTACTTGAATTGAAAATACAAAGTAAACAAAATGTAGAATAAAAACTACTTAGAATTAAAACAAAAACAAAAAGTTTTATTATTTTTATATTTTATCCACTTAAAACTTTTTGTTTATGACTACACAAGAAATCGCTAATGACTTAGTTGCACTATGCAAACAAGGAAAATTCGATGAAGTTTATTCCAAACACTTCGCGAAAAATGCAAAGTCTATTGAGCCTATGGAAAATGGAACTACAGAAGGATTAGAAGCTATGTTTGCCAAAGGGAAAGCATGGGCAGAAACTTTTGAAGTCCATTCTATGGAGGTAGGAAATGCTATTGTGGCTGATAATTATTTTGCTACTACCTTTTCTTTAGATACCACTAATCGTCAGACTAAGGTGCGTACTAAGTCTTCCGAAATTGCCTTATATCACCTAAAGGATGGAAAAATTGTCAGTGAACAATTTTTTTATGATATGTAACTTTCTAGCGAAAGTCCAACAAAATTAATGAACACAGAAGCACTGAGACACAGAGATTTGGTTGAGTACTAGGCATTAGCGTTGATTGCACCCAGCGGTGCAAAGGCATCGACGAGGCTTTCCAACGAAGTAATCGACCAAATCTCTCCAAATTACCCGACAGGATTAACTTGACTAACTACTCAGTGTCTCTGTGTTCAATTTTTTATTTTGCTTGCAAATTTCTTTAGGCCCTATAGTGTAGACTCATTGCGCCATTGCATCTTATTTATAACTTGCCTTACCTAACATATTTCTATCTCTTCTATTTATCAAAGAATGTAATTTATCTCCAGAAAAGCCTAATTTTGCGCCTTTTCAAGGAACTTTTAATCTTGAAGTTTACTTTTAAAACAACTTCATTAGTTATTCGTAAGTTCTGACTAGTAAATCGCTAGATTTGAAGTTGTTTAAAAACGTATAACTGATTTCAGTCTACATTCTTAAACAACTTTATTAGTATTGAATGCTGAGTAGCAAAGATGCAGAGAACAAATCTAACTCTGCACCTCTCCATCTCTGCGTTTAAATTATAGTGTTCAACATATTTAACAAGGTATATAATGATAAATATCACCCTCCCCGATGGCAGTGTTCGCCAGTATGAAAGCGGAGTTACGGCAATGCAGGTTGCAGAATCTATTAGTTCAGGTTTAGCAAGAAACGTTTTATCTGCTAAAGTGGATGGCGAAGTTTGGGATGCTAATAGAGTTATCTCTAAAGATTCAAGAGTACAATTGCTTACATGGAAAGATGCGGATGGCCAAATGACCTTTTGGCACTCTACTGCACATTTGATGGCAGAAGCATTAGAGGCATTGTATCCAGGTGTGAAATTAGGAACGGGACCCGCTATTGAGAATGGATTCTACTATGATGTAGATTTAGGGGAGCGTAAATTGTCTTCAGAAGATTTTCCTAAGATTGAGAAGAAGATGCTAGAATTGGCTAGAGAAAAAAATGCTTTTGTTCGGCAAGATATTACCAAAGAAGCGGCATTAAAGTTCTTCCAGGATAAAGGAGATGAATACAAGATAGAATTGATTGAAAAGAGAGGAGCTGACGAAGCTTTGACTTTATATACGCAAGGAAATTTTGTAGATTTATGTAGAGGGCCTCATTTAACGGATACGAGTAAGATCAAAGCGATTAAGCTGATGAAAATTGGTGGGGCGTTTTGGCAAGGCGACGAAAATCGTCAGCAGATGACTCGTTTAAGAGGTATTTCCTTTCCTAAGCAAAAAGAGTTGACGCAGTATCTGCATATGCTCGAGGAGGCAAAGAAAAGAGATCATAGAAAGATAGGTGCGGAAATGGATTTGTTTATGTTCTCTGAACGAGTAGGTGCAGGTTTACCTATTTGGTTGCCTAAGGGAAATGCAGTTAGAGATCGCTTGATGAAATTTATGCAAGATGAACAAATAAAGCGAGGATATAAATTAGTAACAACGCCACATATTGGTAAAAAAGACTTATATGTTACTTCTGGACATTATGAAAAATATGGCGAAGATAGTTTCCAACCGATTCGTACACCAAAAGAGGATGAAGAGTTTTATCTAAAACCGATGAATTGTCCGCACCACTGTGAGGTATATGCACATCGACCACATTCCTATAAGGAACTTCCTTTGCGGATTGCAGAGTTTGGTACGGTCTATAGATATGAGCAAAGTGGAGAGTTACATGGTCTTTCCAGGGTAAGAGGATTTACGCAAGATGATGCCCATATTTTCTGTACGGAAGATCAGCTAAAAAGCGAATTTTTAGATGTACTGGATTTGACGACTAAGATGCTTCAGAAAATGGGTTTTGAAAATTTCAATGCTCAGGTTTCTTTAAGAGATCCAGATAAAAAAGATAAATATATTGGTTCAGATGAAAACTGGCGGAATGCCGAATCTGCCATTATTGAAGCAACGAAAGAAGTAGGTTTAGAGACGACAACAGCCTTAGGAGAAGCTGCTTTTTATGGACCAAAGTTAGACTTCATGGTCAAAGATGCTTTGGGTCGTCAATGGCAATTGGGAACGATTCAAGTAGATTATAATTTGCCTGAACGTTTTGAGTTAGAATATATCGGTTCGGATAATCAACCACATAGACCAGTCATGATTCACAGAGCACCTTTTGGTTCGCTAGAGCGTTTCATGAGTGTTTTGATAGAGCATACTGCTGGTAAATTTCCATTGTGGCTAACGCCAGATCAATTTGTGGTGTTACCGATTAGTGATGCTTATAATGATTACGCGAAGCAAGTAGTAGATCAACTAGCAGAAAAAGATATTCGAGGAATTATCGATGATCGTACAGAAAGTATCGGTCGTAAGATTCGAGATAATGAATTAAAGAAAATTCCATTCTTATTAATTGTTGGTGAGAAAGAAGCGGCGGCTGGTGGTGTAGGGGTGCGTAAGCAGGGAGATGGGGATAAGGGGATGATGTCGGTTGGAGAATTTGCGGATTACTTTAATGAATTACTAGATTAAGAAAAGAACACAGAGGCACAGAGCACACAGAGTAGATTCTCCGTGCACTCAGTGACTCTGTGTTCAACCTTCTATTTGACTTCGTCAAATCAAAACCCTGCCTCCACCTCCACCTCCATCACCTCCCCTGTCTCAGGATGCTCAAATGCAATCCATTCCGCATGTAAATGCAAACGCTTACCTTTAACGCCATACAAATCATCTCCAATAATAGGCGCATGTAATCCTTGTGGATGAGCGGCATGTACCCGTAATTGATGCGTCCGACCCGTAACTGGAAAAAAGTGAATTCTGGTTTGTTGATTAGAACGTTCTAATACTTTCCAATTAGTACGGGACTTTTTACCATGATCATAATCAACAATTTGCCTTGGTCGATCATCTATATCTACTCGTAGTGGAAGCGTAATAATACCCGTATCTTCTTTTATAATACCGTCTAATAAAGCAATATATCTTTTCTTGATCGTTCGATTGATAAACTGCTGTTGGATAATTTTATGCACTTCTTTAGACTTAGCGATAATCATTAATCCAGAAGTAGACATATCTAAGCGGTGGACAATTAATGGGCCAGTAGCCATTGGAAACTTTTGCTTCATTCGAAGCCATACGGAATCTTCGATATTTTTTCCTGGGACAGATAAAAATTCAGCGGGTTTGTTGACAACAATGATGGATTCGTCTTCATAGATTGTTGTTAATTGCTTGCCTGCTGCGGGATTGGTGAGCATAGGATTTTCTTCCATCTCAATCCCTTTCAACATATGTGCTAAAATAGGTTCACACTTTCCTCTACAAGCAGGATAAAACTGTTTATGTCTTCTGATTTCTGATAGCGATTCTCCCCACCAAAATTCAGCCATTGCGATTGGCTTTAATTGATGTTGAAACGCATATTGTAATAATTTTGGAGCAGCACATTCTCCTGAACCAGCAGGTGGTTTTTTGACGGTGGTATGTTCAAAAATTTCTAATAAGTTTTTGGTTTCTCCAGATTGATTTAAAAAATCATATGCTTCATGCAATTGTTGTTGTAATTTTCCAGACTTCTTTTTTCGGGTTTCTTTTAAAGTGGTAATTGGAATTTGGTACTGGTCTAATTTTTCCTGACATTTCATTACTCTAGTTTCCCAGTAAGCGGCATACTCTTGAAAGGCCCGTCGATTTCTTAAACTTTCTATAGCTAAAGCTTTCTTTAAATTGACTAATTCTTCTGAATTCAAAGTAGCTTCTCCTTCTTTTCTACGAATTTTTCTAGCTCTTTTTGCGGCCCTTACTTTAGCTTTTTCGGCGGCTATTTTTTTTGTAGCTAGACTTTTTTCTTCTTCGAATAATCGCTTGCTTTCTAGATATTCAGGTGCGGCTTCTAGAATATCTACTTGCTCATTCATCGCATTCAGTTCTCGCATCCCTATATTAAAAAAACTATCCTCTGCTAATATGTCAAATACGGGAGGTACAAATTTTGCATGATGATTTTTATCCGCTAATTTTCCAGAAAAAGCAGCTAGGTATCCAATTTCTTGATGCTGATTTTGTACTACTAATACTCCAAACATTTTTCCAATTACATATCCTTTTTTTGAGGGATCTAGTCCAAAATTATGTACCCAATCTTGCTGTGTTTCAATATGTTGTTGTAAGTTTTCGGCGGCAAGAATACATAAAGGATGTGGATCGTAGTAAAAAGGAAAAGTAAATCGTTCTGGTAAAGGAATATGATGAACAGATTGAGAGAATGATATAAAGCAAGAGATCATACAAAGGATTAAATTTCCGTGCTACATAAGAAACTACGATATTCTAACAACAAACATAAGCCTTTTTAAAGATTTCGGCATTTTGTTAATAATTAGCATTTTAAGAAAACATTTACCTTTAATAGGGTAGATATTAAAAATATTCAAAATATAATTAATTGTAAATAGTTTTAGTAATTAATACCGAATAATTAATTTAATCTACCGAAAAAAGATTCAATACTGCCAGTTAATATAAAAACATTATATTTATGTTTATCGGCATAGTTGTTGGTCAATATTAGATACACCGCTAGAAGATAACTACCTGTTAATCAATTTATTATAATTTATATATGTCTATTTGCACAATGGAGTCTATTCTATTTTTATTTAGACTAAAGTTGACGATAGAATCGTTAATATGCTCCATTAAGTAACGACAAAAAAATAACTTGAACATTTAGGACGGTTTCTTTTGCTCTCTTTTTCCTTATAAAAATACTTCCGTAGCCCAGCTATGCAAGGATTTTTAAAAGAAAATTGAGAACAAAATAACCTCGTCCAAATGACCAACTTATTCTTTCGTCGTTACTAAGTCAATACTTGATCTATTTAAATGGCCTTAGTAATTGAATAGAAAATTAATCAGCTATACAATTTATGTAATTACCAAATTAAATTCATCTGAGTAATTAAGCGTTGCAATATTTATAACGAAGGGGGATGAAAATAGGCCTTAGACAAGTCCATTTTCTTTTAAACACTTTTTAGCTGTAATAGCTAAAAATCAAACCATGAGAAACGAAATACCCCCAATAAACTTGATTTCGTACTAGTGAAAATGTCGAAAAATTTCCCTTTCTATGAGCAATATGATTCTATGGATTGTGGTGCAGCTTGCTTGCGTATGGTTGCAAAATACTACGGTCAATATTACTCCTTAGATTACTTACGAGAACTTACTTATCTAAATAGAAATGGCGTTTCCTTATTAGGCATCAGCGATGCTGCTGAAAAAATAGGTTTAAAAACGTTAGCTGCCTCGGTTCCTTATGATCGACTGGCAGAGGATATGCCCTTACCTGCAATAGCCCATTGGGATAACAATCATTTTGTAGTCGTTTATGAAGCTACGGATACCCATGTGACTGTTGGCAATCCTGCCACTCGTTTAGAAAAAATTACCAAAGCAGAATTTATTGAACATTGGGCGGACCCTCGTCAATTTGGATCGGATAGTGGGGTCTTACTCATGTTGGAAACCACACCTGATTTTACAAGAGAAGAAGGGGAAGCAGAAAGTAATGGGCTGGGGTATTTATTTGACCATATTAAAAAATATAAAGCGCTTTTATTACAATTAGTATTAGGCGTTTTTTTGGTATCTATTCTTCAAGGAATTTTCCCTTTTTTAATACAATCTTTAATTGATGTAGGAGTCGATAATAAGCAACTCAATTTTATTTGGCTAGTGTTGATTGCTCAAATGGTATTGTTTATTACTCGACTAGCAGCGGAATGGTTTAGAAGCATCATTGTCGTCCATATAGGTGTGCGGGTCAATCTTAATTTGATGTCTGATTTTATGCTCAAGTTGACTCGGATGCCGTTGCGTTTTTTTGATTCTCATTTTGTAGGAGATCTATTACAGCGGATATCTGATAATGAACGTATAGAGCGATTTCTTACATCTTATGCGATCCATGCTATTTTTTCTGTTGCTAATTTTGTGGTGTTTGGTATTATTCTATTGATCTATAGTGTAAAGATATTTCTGATCTTTTTAGTTGGAGTTACTCTATATGTTTTGTGGTTGTTCTATTGTATGAGTAAACGACGAAATCTAGATGCAAAACGATTTGAACATGCTACCGCTAATCAAAGTGCTTTGGTACAAATGATTAGTGGGATGAAAGATATAAAACTACATAATGCAGAGCGGCGTAAACGATGGGATTGGGAGAAAGTACAATCAAAACTATATGTTACAAGAACCGCCTTTCTAAAAATCAACCAACAGCAAAGAGTGGGTGCTTCTTTAATTACGGAAACGCAGAATATCTTAATTACAGTTGTTGCTGCGAGTGCCGTTGTGAATCATGAATTTTCAATAGGGGTCTTAGTCGCTATTCAATATATCATAGGTCAATTGAATGGACCAGTAGAGCAGTTAGTCCAATTTGCTATTATGTCTGAGGATGCACGAATTAGTGTACAACGGATGAATGAAATTCATCGTAGAGACTTAGAAGAAGATTCTATTAATAAATTAGATGTCTTACCAGACTATGGAGATTTAGAGTTAAAAGACGTCAGTTTTAACTATAATGGGCCTAATTCTCCAGAAGTACTGAAAAATATTAACCTAGTAATTCCAGAAGGACAAACAACAGCAATAGTGGGATCTAGTGGTAGTGGAAAAAGTACTTTATTAAAATTATTGCTAGGCTTTTATCTACCATCGAAAGGGGCTATTACGGTTGGGGATGTAGATTTAAAAAATATTCAAGGTCGATTTTGGAGAGACCATTGTAGTGCTGTTTTACAAGATGGATATATTTTCTCAGATACAATCGCTAGGAATATTGCATTGGGAGATGGAGATAAAATTGATAAAAAGAAATTATTAAGAGCGGCTAGAACTGCAAACGTTCATTCTTTTATAGAACAGCTACCCTTAACTTATAATACCATTATTGGTAATCATGGAGGAGGACTAAGTGAAGGACAAAAACAAGGTATTTTAATTGCGAGAGCCATTTATAAAGACTTCAAATATTTATTTTTAGATGAAGCTACTAACGCTCTAGATTCTTATAATGAGATGTTAGTAATGGATAATATTCAAGATACTTTTAATGATAGAACAATTGTGATTATTGCACATCGACTGAATACGGTTGTCAATGCAGATAATATTATAGTTGTGGAAGGCGGAGAAATTATTGAGCAAGGGACGCATCAAGAATTGTACCTTCGTAGAAATCATTATTTTCAATTGGTTCGGAATCAGATGGAATTAAGCAGGTAGGGGCAACCCTTGTGGTTGCCCATGATGTTACCCATGTATTACGGAATTAAAGCCCCATCATATAATAAGGGCAGCCACAAGGATTGCCCCTATCCGCATTCAATAATATTATCGAAAAAACATTTATTATTGTGTCAACAAAAACACACAATAAATAATAATGAAAACACCTTTAACCATCCTAAAAATAGGTGGCAACATAATTAACAAACAATCTATTCTTACCAAGATTTTAAAAGACTTTGCCAACCTGCCAGAAAAAAAAATACTCATACATGGAGGCGGTAGAAGAGCCAGTGAAATGATGCGTAACTTAGGGATCGAGCCGACAATGATTGAGGGTCGTCGAGTAACGGATGCGGCTACATTAGAAATCGTGACGATGATCTATGCAGGCTTGATTAACAAGAATATTGTTGCCAAATTACAAGCGATTGATTGTAATGCAATAGGTTTATCAGGAGCAGATTTAAACACCATCCAATCTCATAAAAGGATTACCAAAGAAATAGATTATGGCTTTGTTGGAGATATTGATGCGGTCAACGCTGTAGCGATTAGTCAGTTATTACAAGCTGATTTCACTCCCACTTTTTGTGCCATTACGCATGATAAAAAAGGACAATTGCTAAACACCAATGCAGATAGTATTGCTTCTACAGTAGCAGCAGCGATGAGCCAATATTTTCAAACGAAGCTAGTTTTATGTTTTGAAAAAGATGGAGTATTAAGCGATCCTACAGATGATAATTCTGTTATTCCAAATATTAATTCGAAACAATTCCTAGCTTATAAAAAAGCAGGTGTTATTTCTGATGGGATGATTCCAAAAATGGAAGGTGCTTTTTTTGCAATGCAGCATGGTGTGGAAAATGTATATATAGCAGGTATTCATGCTTTAGAAAATACGACAATAAAGGGAACAAAACTATGCTTATAAATACTAGAATAAAGGAAGAAGCTATTGAGCTATTAAAGAAATTAATAAGTACACCTTCACTTTCCAAACAAGAACAAGCTACTGGAGATTTAATTGAACTATTTTTCAAAAAACATGGCCTTGTCCCTCAAAGAATAAGTAATAATATTATTGCTCAATCGAAATTTTGGTCTGATGGTAAACCAACCATTTTATTGAATTCTCATCATGATACGGTAAAACCTGCAAGTGGCTATACGAAAGATCCTTTCCATCCAGAAATTAGTAATGGTAAATTATTTGGTCTTGGGAGTAATGATGCAGGTGGTTCTTTAGTCGCCTTAGTAGCGACCTTTTTGCACTTATATGAACAAAATCTTCCTTATAATTTATTATTGGTCGCTTCGGCGGAAGAAGAGATTTCTGGCCCTAATGGTATTGCCGCAGTAAGAGACCAGATAGCACCTATTGCATTAGGTATTATAGGAGAACCTACTCAAATGCGGATGGCAATAGCAGAAAAAGGTTTGATGGTGGTAGATGGAGAAGCTAAAGGAGAATCAGGACATGCCGCGAGAGAAGAAGGAATTAATGCTTTATACATCGCTCTAAAAGATATTGATTGGCTAAAGAAGTATGAATTTGAAAAGACTTCCCAAGTATTAGGAAAGACAAAAATGACGGTTACTCAAATAACTGCTGGGACTCAGCATAATGTAGTTCCAGATACTTGTAAATTTGTAATTGATATTCGAACGAATGAAGAGTATAGTAATGAGGAAGTTTTTAATATTATCCAAGAACATACAAAATCGACTTTAACGGCTCGTTCTTTTAGATTAAACTCTTCTAAAATTGCACTTACTCATCCTTTTGTGATAAAAGGTAAGGCCATAGGCTTAGCGCACTATGGTTCTCCTACCTTATCGGATCAAGCATTATTACCATTTACAACTATCAAAATTGGCTGTGGAAAATCTGCCCGTTCTCATACCGCAAATGAATTCATATATTTGAAGGAAATTGAGGAAGGGATAGAAATTTATTTACGGTTATTGACGGGGTTTTCTTTATAGCAGTAGAGAGGTAGCACTGCTACGTCTCTACGTATAACAAACATCAATGCAAATAATAGTTTATAGCACCTTATTAAAAAAGAAGGATATTCCTTTTGTTCAGGAGTTTTTTGATTTACTCCATGAAGAAGGGGTGAACGCCTATGTGTATAAACCTTATTTGGAACAATGTGCTGGAACAATTAAATTTAAGCAAGATATTGGAGAATTTGATGGGTATATAGATTTTCAATTAGGAAAACATTTTGATTGTGTCATTACATTAGGTGGAGATGGAACAATCCTAGCGGCAGCTACAGCCGTCAGGGATAGCAATGTGCCAATCATGGGGATTAACTTGGGGCGATTAGGATTTTTATCCAGTATAGAAAAAAAGCGGATACAAGAAGCTATTCAATTATTGAAGAAAGGACGATTTATATTAGATGAGCGGCATTTGTTAAGTTTAGATTCTAATCAACCGCTTTTTGGAGATATGCCTTTTGCCTTGAATGATTGTACTCTATTGAAAAGAGATACCTCTTCTATGGTGACGATCCATACCTATATAAATGGTTCCTATTTGAATACTTATTGGGCAGATGGGGTTATTATTGCTACCCCTACGGGTTCTACAGGTTATTCTTTGAGTTGTGGTGGACCTATTATTTTTCCTCGATCAGAAAATTTTGTAATTACACCAGTAGCGCCTCATAACTTGAATGCTAGACCAGTAGTGATTTCTGATAATTCTGTTGTTTCTTTTGAAATAGAAGGAAGGGCAGAGAATTTTCTATGTACGTTGGATTCTAGATTTGAAGTAATTACTTCTCTTCATCAGTTGGCCGTTCGGAAATGTGATTTTTCTATTAAATTTATTCAATTACCTGGTACGGATTTTCCTAAGACGATACGGAATAAATTAGCTTGGGGAAAGGATTCTAGGAATTAGAGTATAAAACGAAGAGATGGAGAGAATAAATTTAATTTTACAGCTCTCCATCACTGCGTTTAATACTAGTTAATTTTTGGAACTAAATTAGAAGCCATAACCCTAATCGGCTTCTTAGTTTTATATTTGATTGTGTCAATTTTGTTATAAAAACTATTCAAATAGTTTATAACATTTCTTCTATCTCCCATTCTTAGGGTCTTGAAATTTTTCACTAATTCCTTAATGCTTGATTGTTTTGTTTTATAAAAATCTAAGGTAGCATCTAGGTTAGTTAGATCTTCCTCGAATCCCATATATATTCGATCTTTTATAGAAGACATTTCATAATTGGTATTTGGCATAGCATAAGCAGCATCAACTAAGCCAGAAAAGTCAAAATCATAAGGTATCATTAATACTTGTTCTTCCTTAGTAATCATCTTTACATTTCTACACGCAGTAATATCCCAGTCGGAATTACCAATCATATATTGAAAAATAGCAGTTTTATATAAGGAATTTTGATGGAAAGCTTCTTTCTTTAAACCTCTTTCCTGTTCACTTTTCTTAGCTCCTAATCTATTTCTCATCTCCGCCGTATCTTCAATTAAAAAACCCCATTTTTTTGAACTATTCCCACTCTTTGTGTCTTTGTAGGTAATCTTTAATAGTTGTACTTTAAAACTCTCGTCTGTAATTTCGTTATATATTTTATAAGCTAAATATTCTTTTAAAACAGTAGTCTTACTATCCTCTTCCATGCATTGCGTGACTAATTTCATATCATCAAATTTAGCCAAGCCTGCTTCTTTTAATTCCTTTTTCTTAAAATTCAATTTTAATGGTGGCATCTCCGTACAACGCATTCTTCTAAAATGCCCTCTAAGCGTTACTTCTATATTCCACAATTGCTCTTTCCCTGTTGCATCTGCAAATTTTAAGGTAACCTTCTGACCTTCTGAACTTCGACGACTCGTTTTTAATGTCTCAAAATCTCCTTCTAATGTTACCTCTAATACTTCTTGATGATTCATTAGATCAAAAATACTAGTAGGAGGTGTAGTACTTAATGCCTGCCCCCAACACATAGTTAGTATTCCTATGATAGAGATCCAAGATCTTGTGTTATTGAATATTGTAGGATTTATATTAATCATCTTTGCTAGATTTTAGAATTTTCCAGTTTGATACTGCAAAGATGATCCTAATAGGAAGTTTAAAATAGGTGAAAAGAAGACAGTTAATGGTAAAAACAGGACAAAAAATACTTAATTAAATATTGTGTGTTAAATGTTTATTTTTTGTTAAATTCTTAAAATAGAAACATTAAGTGTTTTTTTTAAAATTTTATTCTATTAATTATGTTTAAAATTGATTAAAAAAGAATTTTATTCTGTTTTTTGATTGAAAAATTAAATAATAGCTAATTTCTTTTTTTTGTTAGCCTAGTGTTTACTCAATGTTAAATAATGGTGAATTGTAGACAAATTTCAAATATCGGCATAGTGCTAAACTCAAAAGAGGGTGCGATGGTCGAAGTTTGAAACTATAGCCGTCAGGCTAAGGTTCTTTAGTTTGACACTCGGCAACAAGTATGTTTACTATTTTTCTTTAGAGGTAGCGATTTTGCTAGGTTTTTTATAAAAAAACCTAGCAAAATCGCTACCTCTAAAAAACTATATCGAAGCTACAGCTTGCCGATTGCCAAAAGCTATCCTCATAAATATCTGCTTATCAGA
>CAYOBX010000120.1:0-13465 GCA_964402245.1 uncultured Saprospiraceae bacterium
GCCGTCAGCACCATTTGCGCCGTCAGCACCATTTGCGCCGTCAGCACCTGCAGGCCCTGTATCTCCAGTTAAGCCTTTTGGACCTCTTGGTCCTGCTTCTCCTTGAAGACCTCTTTCTCCTGCTGGACCAGTCGCACCTACTGCACCTCTAGCGCCGTCTGCGCCATCAGCACCATTTGCACCTCTAATTCCTTGAGAACCTGCTGCACCCGCTGCACCTGCTGGGCCTGCTGGGCCTTTCATACCTCTTTCACCCTGAGGACCTGCTGGGCCTGTTGGGCCAGTCGGACCTGCTGGACCAGTCGCACCTGCTGCGCCATTAGCACCTGCTGCGCCATTAGCACCCGCTGCGCCATTGGCACCTGCTGCACCTGCTGGACCTGCATCCCCTTGTGGACCTTTTGGTCCTCTAGCTCCTCCTAAACATTCCCAAGAAGGAACACTAGGAATACCATTATTAACCTGTAAACATTCCTCATCAGTATTATATATAATAGCACCGGTAAGTGGAGATGGAATTCCATCTCTTTTAGCTGTAGTCATTCTTGGAGGCACAAAAGCCTTACTCATACTTTCTAGTTCTAAGATAGAACCTTCCGACATTGCTTCTGTAGAACCCATATCAGATATTATCATCTGTGCTTGAACACTAACAGAAAAGAATAACAGCATTGAAGAAGCAAGAAGCCAAGAACTGGTTTTCGATTTCGTTTGTCGAACCAATGTTCCTGCAATTGCTATTACTGTAAATAGTAGAATCACATTCATTGAAAATAATTTTAGTTTAAATAAGCCAAGTAATAAATTTTAATTTTTTAATTGTATTGGAGTATATATTCAATCAGGATATGAAGTGAGTGTACATTATAATCGCACAAGCAATTATAGCCTAGATTAGTTAGCTAATTCCTAATGCTTAGATAAAGATGAAAGGCCGAAGTTTTTCGGAATATATCTTTGTTAAGCTCTATAGAAAAGGGCTAGTCAAACCTATTAATGACAAGCGATTATGCCAAAGCTTGTGCAGGTTATTATAATGATAACTAGAAGTCTGGATTAACTTTTAAATGAAAATGGACCGTAGTGACATAGCAATTCCGTAGAAAAATACCTTTTCTATTGTTATGTACTTAAAGCAGTTTTTTAGATAGGGATGTAAAGAAATTACTGAGAGGTCTTAAGGTAAAGACTCTATACTATCAGTTTTGGGAGGTATTTCAAATAAAAGTCAGTAAAAACAATTTAAATGAAATATAAGTGCAATCTATATATTTTAAAGGAAAGAATAAAGTATCTGGAGACTTTTTTTCAAAAAAAAAAGATAAAAAACTAGTGATTACTTTGCCTTTTTTTTTAGTAAAAACATCTGTCTCTGTGTCAACACCTTACATATATATATTAATACACAAATAGGATATATACTCCAAACCGGATAAAAAAGTGATTTTAGGAAAGATGGTTTGATGGCCTGACTGTTTGATTGTCAACCTTATACAAACCATCAAACATCAAACAATTTAACCATTTTACACCATGCGGAGTATATCTTGTTATTTTAACACAACACTATTCTATGACAATAGACTTGTTATCTTTTAAGAAATGGCTTAGGACAAAATATCAGAAAAAGACATTTTCAGGGGAGTTCTTAAAGGGTAACAAGTCTAATAAAAAAATACTCTTAATTTCTCCTCCGAGTGGCTCCCTTATTACATTAGACAACAATTTCAACACTTCGCAGACACCCGTAACTCTTAGCAATGAGGTAGAAATAAATGTAGATTCTTGAGGCAGTTATTTTTTTATCGTTACTAAATTATTTTGGTGCTCTGACAAATCCAGTGAAAAAAATCAAATAAAAAAGGAAAAAATAGCGTCACAAATCTAATATATTAATTTCAGGAAAGGTATTTGTATTTTCTAATACTAGACAAAGTATAAATATCGCTAAAAGGTTAGTGTTGTTGAATAAAGTATTTTTTATTGGGTGTATTTTTTTGTTTTTCAGTTTTTTTTACATAAAAAAACAAATAATTATTAAATAAAAAATATATAAAATAAAAAATAACTTCTTTTTGAATTTTAATTCTGTGACATATATGTTACATTTAATTCGATTTAACATCACAAAATCAGTGTACTTATTTTAACTCCTAATTCCTACATTATAATCGTATATGAAGAATTTGATCGAAATCTCTAAGATAGTAACTAAGAAAAAGGTCAGGAAAATAGAAATCTTTGACGATCACTCTCTTAAACACAAAAACAGTAAGTTCAATGAATTTTATGAAGCGCTATTAGCTAATAAATTCAAGAATGATAGAGATGCTGCTAATTTTTTATACTCTTGTAGCCCAACAGATGATAAATATAGACAATTAAAATCCCGTTTCAGAAAAAGATTACTAAACACTTTATTCTTTTTAGATGTCAATCTTCCATCTACCTCTTCCTATGAACGGGCTTATTTTTCCTGTAATAAAGACTGGACGCTCGTAAAGATATTAATCTCTAATAATGCTACCCATACAGCCTCTGCTCTGGCTCGTCAAATTTTGACAACTGCCCTTAAATATAAGTTCGCAGACGTGATCGTCAATTGCTCTAGAATATTAAGACGGTATTCTGCAAATGAAGGTGATGAAAAGAATTATGAAGAATACGATCAGCATATCAAGCAATTTCAAAATGTATTAGATGCGGAAATTAGGTCCGAAGAGTTATACCAGCGGGTAATAATGAATTACTATAAGCCTCCTACTAAAAACCAAGATTTAAGGGAACGAATAGATACCTACTGTGATGCCTTAGTTGGTTTGTCTGAAGTATATGACTCTCCTGTAGTTATTTACAATATGTATTTAGTATGGGCTTTTCGATATGAGATGTTACATGATTATCAAGCCATGTTAGAGGTTTGTAATAAAGCGGAAGAATATATCGAAAAAAATCCTATCTACTATCAGATGGAGAAATTGGCGACTTTTCAACTGAAAAAAATGTCTGCATATCTTCATTTACGAGATTATAAAAATGGTAAAGTTAATGCAGAAAAGTGCCTGAAATCTTTTCCTGCTGGAACTGAAATATGGTTTACTTTCATGGAATATTACTTGTTATTAGCCATTCACACAGATAATTTCCTAAACGCATTGGCTATTTATAATAGAGCAACAAGTAATACTAAATTTAAAAAACTAACAGGGCTTGAAAAAGAAAAATGGAATATCTACAATGTATATCTTAATTACATTATAGAAAGTCAGAATACGGATAATACAATTATGCAATCCCAAAAGAAAAATACTTTCCGTTTATCGCGTTTCTTAAATGACCCTCTTTTATTTCCTAAAGATCAACGAATTTTTACCGTACTTTTAGTCATTGCCCAGATTCTATTTTTTATAGAAAAGAAAGGATATACTGCAGTAAGTGAAAGAATTGAGCGGTTAAAAAATTATGCAAATCGCCAGCTAAAAAAAGAGGTTTATTACAGAGTGATTCAATTTATTCGTTTATTACAACAATTAGAAAAAGCAGACTATAAGGTTGAAAATTTATCTAATGTAGATAAATATTATGATCGTCTAGTAGAAACCTCATTTGCTTATAGAGGATTAATTTCTGAATTAGAAGTGATTCCTTATGAAAAATTATGGAATTATATATTAAAGCGACTACAATAAGAATAGAATAAAGAAGCGAGAGCAAAGATGAAGCTCGTTCCTATTGAATGAGACATTCTACTTGGTTTTAGAAAAATAATGGTTGTAATCATTATGATTACAACCATTACTTTTTAGTTATATTTATGCAATCTAACTATTCTTAAAAATATGAGCTTATCTACCTACAAAGAATTAAAGCATATTCCTGGTGATAAAGGAATTCCTATACTTGGAACCTTCCTGCCATTTATTCGGAATGCTACTGCTTTTTTTACCGATCAAAGAAAAAAACATGGCGATGTATTTATAAATAGTTCCATATTCGGAACCAATGTAGTGTTATGTGGTCCAGCCGCCAATAAATTTCTTCTTGTAGACCAGGCAAAATTTACTACTAATAAAGAAGCTTGGGAAGTTTCTTTATCTGGTCTTTTCCCAAATGGGTTAATGCTCATGGATGGTGCGCAACATAAATACCATCGGAGTATCATGTTAGATGCTTTTAAAAAAGCACCCATGCAAGGATATTTAGAGATGATGCCTGAATTAGTAGATCATCTATTATCTCCACTAAAAGAACAATCAAATTTGTTGTTTTTTCCGTTTTTTAAAGAAGTCACTTTGAAAATTGCGGGAAATGTATTCTTTGGAATTCCACTTACAGAAGACTTAAGCAAAGTTAATACAGCAGTAACAGATATTGTGAATGCTTCTTTGGCAATTCCAATGAATCTACCATTTTTTAAATATCGTAAAGGAATTAAAGGGCGGCAATTTCTAATAAAATATTTCAAATCAATAATAGGAGAACGAAGAACCAATCCTGGAAAGGATTTATTTAGTAAGTTATGTCAAGCCAAAAATGAAGATGGGGCACAATTTACCGATCAAGAGATAATCGACCATTTGATTTTTATATTAATGGCTTCTCACGATACGACCGCCATTACGCTTACGCTAATGAGTTATTTTTTAGCTAAGCATCCAGAGTGGCAAGATAAAGTTCGATCAGAGATCTATACCGTTAATCTTCAATCTCCTTTTCAGGTAAACGATTTACGACAATTGGAAAAATTAGGCTTGGTTATGAAGGAAACACTTCGGTTACACCCACCCCTAATTATGGTCGCTAGAAAGTTGGAAAAAGAGATGGTTGTCAATGATATAACCATTCCTAAAAACACAGCCGTTAATGCGGTCTTTCAGATGACCCATCTTGATAAAGATACCTGGACCAATCCAATGAAATTTGATCCTGAACGGTTTAATAAAGAACGAAAAGAGCAAACAAAATGTCCTTTTTCTTATGCTCCTTTTGGTGCAGGGCCACATCATTGTATTGGCTATGGATTTGCAGAAATGTCGGTCAAGGTGGTGATGATGGAATTATTAAAACAGTATAAATTGTCTGTTCCTGCAGGATATGAGTGTGAGATTAGAGATGTGCCATTGAAGCAACCAAAGGATAACTTACCTATGTCTATTCGCCCTATTTGATGTTATTGAACGCAGAGGTGCGGAGATGCAGAGAAATAAACACATCTAACTCTGCATCTCCGCACCTCTGCGTTCAATACTAAAAATAATCTTTAAAGAAACGGATTATGCTCTTTTTCAAAACCAATAGTCGTAGACTGCATATGTCCCGGATAAACTACTACATCATCTCCTAATGGAAAGAATTTGGTTTTAATACTATTAATAAGCGTATCAAAATTACCTCCTGGCAAATCCGTCCTACCGATGCTTCCATGAAACAATACGTCTCCTGCGATAATAAATTTATCTTCCTTACAATAAAAAGACAAACTAGCTGGCGAGTGCCCAGGAGTAAATAGGCTTTCTAATTTTGTGTTTCCAAATTCTATAATATCTCCCTCCTCTATAAATTTGGTAATAGGCGGAGATGGCTTCATAGATAATCCATATTGTGCTGCTGCTTTTTCTGACCAAGCCAATACAGGTTCTTCTCCTTTATGGCTTTCTAAAGGAAGCTTATATTTTTCTGCAATAAATTTATTCCCAAACACATGATCTAAATGACAATGAGTATTAATCAAGCGAACAGGTTTCAATTCATTGGATTCTATATAACTAACTAATTTCGCTTCTTCTTCTGGATTGGAACATCCTGGATCAAAAATGATACATTCCTTTGTATCGTCATACACGATATACATATTTTCTTGAAATGCATTAAATGTAAATGTGACAACTTTTGCCATGTTTTAATTGTTTGGTTTTTTGACAAATTCCGTAAAGCTGTGTCATTGAAATAGAAAACTCAGCACTTCCGTTAGTCGCTTTTTATACTTCTTTTCATTGAACATTGAATTTGTCAGCGAGCGAATAATTTTTGTCTACAAAAGTACGTTTTGAAAACCCAAGATCAAGACTTTAGCAATATGTCTTTTCTAAAACAAGACAATATCTATAATTCTATTATAAGGATCAGGACGAATGGTATGGAAGTTATTTGTTTTTATTAAAAAAATACTTCATCTTTATGGGGAGCACCCTTTAATTTTATGGTTCTTTGTTAAAGTTCGAGGAACAAATTTTAATTGAATTAGGTGTTTTTAAAAGCAAGAAATTCTCCTTATGCGATACACTACCCTTATAGTTTGTTTTCTATTATCTCTTTCCCATTTAGCAGCACAACAAAGTCCAGACATTACATTTGGTAAAAATCGAGTTCAATTTCACCAAGATTATGATGAATGGAGAATGTATGAGAGTCCAAACTTCATTACCTATTGGTATGGACAAGGGCGAAATATAGGACAAGCCTCTGTCCAATTAGCAGAGTATGATTTCAGTGAAGTCCAAAATATATTAGAGCATCGCCTAAATACTAAAATTGAAATTATTGTTTATGCGGATATAACAGATTTAAAGCAAAGTAATATAGGTAGTGAGGAGGCCTTCGAAAACACAACTGGTCAAACTAAAATTGTCGGCAATAAGATATTCGTTCATTTTGATGGGAATCATAACCATCTACGTAGAGATATAAGAGAAGGGATTGCTTCTGTTTATCTAAATGCAATGTTATTTGGATCTAATCTTCAAGAAATTGTCCAAAATGCCGTTCTACTCAACTTACCAAATTGGTTCAAACAAGGTTTGGTTTCTTTTATTGGAGAAGCATGGAGTACAGAAAAAGATAATCAGTTACGAGATATTTTACTAAGTGAAAAATATGAAAAATTTGACGAATTAGTAGAGGATTATCCTGAATTAGTAGGTCATGCAGTATGGCATTATATTAGTCAAAACTATGGTCAATCAACCGTCTCTAATTTATTATATCTTACAAGAATTAATAGAAGTATCGAAAGTGGTTTCTTGTATGTCTTAGGAACTTCTTATGAGAATACGATACAAAGTTGGCAGGAGTACTACTTGAATAGATATAAGCAAGAGACCAAATCTATGCAAGCCTTAGATGCGACCAAGGTAGTACCTATTAAAAATAAACATAATGCTCCATTAACCCAATTGCAATTAAGTCCTAATGGACAATATATTGCCTATGCCATTAATGAAATAGGCAAGTATTCAATCTATATTCAAGATCTTCGGTCTAATGAAAGAACACTTGTAAAAAAAGGAGGTTTTAGAAATCAATTTCAAGCAACAGATTATAGTTATCCTTTTATTTCTTGGAACCCTAGTGGGTTTGAGTTAGCATACATCTATGAGGATCGAGATGTAATTTACTTATCTAAATATGATTTAAATACTAAAGAGACCTTAACAGAAGAATTGGATACTAAAATTCAACGAGTCTATAGTATGGATTATATCAACAATGTTGATATGGTTTTAACAGGCGCAATGAGTGGGTATTCAGAGTTGTTGTATTATCGATCTAATGTTAGAGCTACTCAAAAGATAACAAATGATTTTTATGATGATCTAGATGCAGTCTATGTAGAAGTAGGGAATCAAAAAGGCATTTTATTTGCTTCAAATAGGCAAGACTCTATGGTTGCTAATGCTAAACTAGATACCATATTACCAATCAATACCTTTGATATTTTTTACTATGATCTAGAAAATAAATCAAGAGAATTAGTACGAGTAACCAATACGCCTTTTGCAAATGAGCGACAACCAATGGCTATAGATAGTACTTACTTTTCTTTCCTATCAGACGATACAGGTATTTATAATAGAAAATATGGCTATCTAGAAGACTATACGGCCTATCTTGAACAAGTAGTCGTTTTAAAGGATGGAGGAGAAGAGTTAATTGTACATATAGATTCTGCCATAGCTAATTTAGATACTGCGATTATCGCACAGATTGATACAACCTTTATTCGACCAGTTATCAAAAAAAGAGCTATTAACCACTATGCTTCTAATAAAAGTACAAATATACTCACCCAACATAAGGCAAGAAAATCAGATAAGCTAGTAGAAGTATTTTATAAAGACGCTAGCTTCCAAGTACAAGTTCAAACAGTTGATCCAAACATACAGGTTACACCAACACTCACCGATTATAAAACGAAAGAAATCACTGCCCTTAGTTCTAAGGTTTCAAAAACCAAAGAAGAAACAACGAATCCAGAAACAGATATTCTAATTGAAATTAATCAAATAGAAGCTCCTCAAGAAGAACAAGTTCCTGTAACAGAAGACCAACCAAGTAGAGAAGAATCAGAAGGAGGGTATTTATTTGAAACAGAATTTGAATCTTCTGAGCCTGAAAAAGAATCAGAAATAGCCAATGAACCAGTCGAACAATTATCTACTGATACGATCCCTGCAATAGCAGAAGATCCTTATTTGTTTCAAACCGAATTTGACGAAGTAGTACCAAGGGTGGGAAGTACAAATGAACCTAGAAGAGGAACCGATCGTTCTGACAAACCTACATCTGTTCCGGTACCGTCTACGAATACAACTCCTACTGATATAGCCAGCAATACAAAGAAGGTATATCGCTTTAGATCTTCTAGAATTATTCCTTATAAAATTAAATTCCGCACAGACTATGTGACGATGAATTTAGATAATGGTCGATTGTTCGAAGGCTTAGAAAATCCAGCAGCTAATCCAGATGGTTTTGAAACACCAGTACCTGGTATTTTATTAAAAACGAGCTTCAAAGATTTATTTGAGGATTATGAATTTGAATTGGGTGCTCGATTCCCAACTACCTTCAATGGTGACGAATATTTTGTAACTTTTAAGGACAAGAAAAAGAGACTAGATAAAACATATACTGCCTATAGAAAAACCAGAAGGCATACACCAAGTAGTAATTTATTTCCTCCAGAAAAAACTAGAGAAGTTGTCTTATTAGGGCAAGCTCAAGTGAGTTATCCATTAGATATTTTCAATAGTATTAAAGGAACGGTCAGTGTAAGAAGTGACAAATTAATTCAATTAGCTACTGATGCTCAAGCTTTAGGCACACCAACTACCAGTCGACAACAAGCAGGTTTTAGATTAGAATATGTTTTTGATAACACATTAGATGTTGCCATTAATATTAAAAATGGAACTCGTTATAAGGTCTTTGGTGAAGTGATCAAGCGGTTTGATATAGATCCATTCAAGGGATTTAATGCAAGCGCAGCAAAAGGCTTGATGGGCATTGTAGGTTTAGATGCTCGACATTATCAGCGAATATGGAAGCATAGTATAGTAGCATTACGATTAGCAGCTACTACTTCTTTTGGTTCAGAAAAAACATTGTATTTTTTAGGTGGAACCAATAATTGGTTAATACCAAGTTTTGATGATGGTATACCAAGTCCTGAACCTACCGGAGAAGATTTCGTTTTTCAAGGGCTCGCCTATAATTTGAGAGGGTTCAAACAGAATATTAGAAATGGTAATTCTTATGCACTATTCAATGCAGAATTAAGAGTACCTATTTTCCGATACTTTAGCCGTACCACGCCAAGATCAGCTTTTTTAAGAAACTTCCAAGTAGTTGGCTTTTTTGATGTTGGAACAGCTTGGCAAGGATTGTCTCCTTTCGAAAGAGATAATCCCATTAATACCGTCACTATTGAAAATCCAAATAATCCAGTAACGGTAAAGGTAAATTTCTTTAGAGATCCTATTGTAGCAGGGTATGGTGCAGGAGTAAGAGCCATGCTCTTTGGGTACTTCATCAGATTGGATTATGCATGGGGCATAGAAACTAGAGTTGTTCAAGATCCTATCCTGTATCTGTCTCTCGGTCTAGATTTTTAAATGATCTTTCTATGCCGAAAGATCAGCTAATTATTAAAGCCAATGACCAATATCCATTGGCCACTCTATTATTTACACCTATTAATGAATCAAAAGGGGTTATTCTTATCTGTCCTGGATTAGGAATACCCAAAGAAGTATATGAGAAATATGGGCAATTCCTATCGGAACAAGATTACACCGCTTTAGTATTTGATTATAGAGGAATTAACAACAGCCTACCTAAAGATTTTCCTAAATCAGCCATAAATCTTAGAAATTGGGGATTAAAAGACATTCCTAGTATACTCGACTGGATCAATGTTAATTATCCCAATCAACAATGCTATTTATTTGGTCATAGTATAGGTGGGCAAATTGCAGGCTTGGTAAAAAATCACCATTTGGTAGATCGCTTTGTCTTTTTCTGTTCTACCGCAGGGCATTGGCGTTTATTTGATTTTCCTTTAAATATTTTTACTTGGTTTATGTGGTATTTGCATATTCCAATTACTAGCACTTTATTTGGGCACATGCCTAGGAGTTTGACTTATAGAGGCGTAAGTATGGCAAAAGGTGTAGCTTTGGAATGGGCCGCGTGGTCCAGGCGAAAAAAGTATATTGCTTATTTCTTTGGGAAAACAATTCCACAACAATTCTACGAAGCTATTGATCAAAAAATAGATTTGATCTCTTTTACCGATGATCCTATAGCTACAGATAGAGCGGTCCAAAGTATGATGCAATTTTATAAAAACGCTCCAATAACCTATCATAAAATTGATCCTAAAAAACGAGGCTTACCAAGAATAGGACATAGTGGCTTTTTTTCTACTAAGGCTGGAGAAGAGCTTTGGCGGCTTCCATTAGATTTGATTGAATCGCCACTATAAAATGCTGTAAAGTCGCTACTAAGTTATTCTTTCTATTTTATTCAACCATTCGTTAAATCTTGGACTTTTTTCTCTTATTTTTTCTAAACCAATAGCTTCTGCAATTAGATTGCCATACACTACTTTATTATAACCAACTATTATTCTTTCTAGTCTAGCGGATGGAGAGGTTTCTTTATTTTCGTTAATCAATTCTCTTTCCGTCTGACCTTCACAGATAATAATAATCCTATTCATTACAAATTAGTAGTTCGGCTGACCAGTGGTGATAATATTTCGCTTCCAAAGATCATCAATTGTATATTCATCCAGCCATTCATGCAATTCTTCATTATTGAGACGCTTAAATTTAGATTCTCCATCTACTTAATCTACGGTAATAATATCCTGTGGCAAGAAATGGCTAATTAGATCCGTCGATTGAGTAGCTATAATAACTTGGCAGTTTTTTGCTGATACTGATTTAATCATTCCTGCTAATTTTGCAATAGCTGTTGGATGTAGTCCTAATTCAGGTTCATCTATGATAATAGTAGTGGGCAAGTTTGGTTGCATAAACAAAACAGTAAGTGCGATAAATCTTAATGTCCCATCTGATAAGTCTGTTATTCCAAAAACTACATCGCTATGATTTCTTATATTTTTAGCTCTATGCTGATCTGCTGTTTTTATGTTAGCTTCTCGTGAAGATTGACTTATATCCTGCTATCTCTAAATAATCCATCTTAATTAAATTTGATCAATTTTTAGTTTCTCATAAGCCCAGTAAATTCGAGCATCCAGAGCAAAATACCATTTTTTCATACCTAAGTAGTCTGACAAAAATAAACTAACAACTAATTATGTATAATCATTTGATAATCAAAACTCTGCATCTCCGCATCTCTGCGTTTATTTTTGTACTCCTACTTAATCAAATGAAATGTAATATTTTCTCTTAGTCAAACAAACATCTTTCAAACATTAAAACATTATTTTTGATTCAAATTTGTACATAAACTGTAGTATAATTATGGACCAGTTGGTATTTTCAGTCGTCTATTAAATTTTCTTCATAAAACGCATGGGATTTAAATCAACAATCATAAAGCCAGTTGCCAAGCATATTGCGAAAGGAATTAAGCGATGGTCTACAAATGCGGTAATCGCTCAAGAACAAGTATTTCAATCTCTAATAAAAGGAGGGCTACATACTCAATTTGGAAAAGATCATCACTTTGAAAAAATCACTTCTTATCAAAATTTTAAAGAACAGGTTCCAATTAGAGATTATGAAGCGTTTAGGCCATATATCGATCAAATTAAAGAAGGAATTGAAGATGTTTTATGGAAAGGTAAACCAAAATATTTTGCCAAAACTTCTGGCACTACTTCTGGTGTAAAATATATTCCGCTAACCAAAGAGAGTATGCCTAATCATTTCGGAACCGCCAGAAATGCATTGTTTAATTATTATGCACAGACAGGAAAAGGGAAATGGTTAGATGGCAAAATGATTTTCTTATCTGGTAGCCCTGAATTAGGAGATACCAATGGAATTCCTACAGGCCGATTATCGGGTATTGTAAATCATGAAGTACCGAGTTGGTTACGAACCAATCAGTTACCCAGCTACAACACAAATTGTATAGAAGAATGGGAAGAAAAACTAGATCGTATTGTTGAAGAAACCTATAATCAAGATATGCGGCTTATTAGTGGAATTCCGCCGTGGGTGCAAATGTATTATGAACGTTTATTAGAAAAAACAGGTAAACAATATATCAAAGATATTTTTCCAAATTTTTCCGTTTTCGTATATGGCGGCGTCAATTTTGAACCTTACCGTGCAAGTTTAGAGGCACTAGTGGGTAAGCAAATAGATACGATAGAAACCTACCCTGCTTCTGAGGGTTTTCTTGCTTTCCAAGATGATCCTAGACAAAAAGGATTACTCCTAAATGTAGCTTCGGGCATTTTTTATGAGTTTGTTCCAGCCGAAGAAATATTCAACGAACAGCCCACTCGTTTATCATTAAAGGACATAGAAATAGGGCTTAACTATGCTATTATTATTAATAACAATGCAGGGTTATGGGGGTATAATATCGGAGATACAGTTCAGTTTATTTCCAAAAATCCTTATCGCATTCTAGTCTCTGGAAGAATTAAGCATTTCATCTCTGCCTTTGGAGAACATGTAATTGGGAAAGAAGTTGAATCTGCTTTATTAACTGCAGCAAACAAGCAAGGAATAAAGGTGGTAGAATTTACAGTTGCGCCCAATATTACACCTGAGAAAGGCGGCTTACCTTATCATGAATGGTTTATTGAATTTGAAGAAACTCCTATGAAATTAGAGCAATTTGCTGATGCTATTGACAAAGAAATGGTGCAGCAAAATATCTACTATGAAGATTTAATTGTGGGTAGTATTTTAAAGACCTTAATCATTACGCCTGTCAGAAAAGGTACCTTTCGAGATTATATGAAATCTCAAGGAAAATTGGGGGGGCAGAATAAAGTACCTCGCTTATCTAATGATCGGAAAATTGCAGAATTGTTACTAGGTTTACAATAAGAATAATTAAATGCAGAGGTGCGGAGATACAGAGTAATATTTATTCTCTGCATCTCCGCACCTCTGCGTTCAATACCTTTTACGTCTGTAAATGCATATACAAAAACCCAGTCATCGCCTTATAAAATTCAAATTTATTC
>CAYOBX010000121.1:0-13219 GCA_964402245.1 uncultured Saprospiraceae bacterium
GTATGCTTCAAGAGTCTGTAGATTCATTATTTGATAATACACGTAAGGCATCTGCTGTAAAAACAGAATCTAACAGACCTTTAAAGTCACTTTCAGATTCATTAAAAGGAAAGCAAGGACGTTTTCGTCAAAACTTACTTGGTAAACGTGTTGATTATTCTGCACGTTCTGTAATTGTTGTAGGTCCAGAACTTAAACTTTTTGAATGTGGTTTGCCAAAAGGTATGGCTGCAGAACTTTACAAACCTTTTATTATTCGTAAACTTATTGAGAGAGGAATTGTAAAAACAGTAAAATCTGCAAAAAAGATTATAGATAGAAAAGAGCCAGTAGTATGGGATATTCTTGAAAATGTATTAAAAGGACATCCAGTACTATTAAACCGTGCTCCAACACTTCACCGTTTAGGAATTCAGGCATTTCAGCCAAAACTTATTGAAGGGAAAGCTATTCAATTACACCCTTTAGTATGTACAGCATTTAATGCCGATTTCGATGGAGATCAAATGGCAGTTCACTTGCCATTAGGACCAGAAGCAGTATTGGAAGCACAATTATTAATGCTTGCTTCTCATAATATATTAAATCCAGCTAATGGATCACCAATTACAGTACCTTCTCAGGATATGGTTCTTGGATTATATTATATGACTAAGTCTAGAAAATCTACTCCAGAATTCCTTGTAAAAGGAGAAGGATTAACATTCTACTCTGCAGAAGAGGTTATTATTGCTCACAATGAGAAGAGAGTAGATATTAATACAATCATCAAAGTAAGAGCAAAAGATTTTAACGAGGCTGGAGAATTAGTACCACAGATTATAGAAACAACAGTTGGTAGGGTACTTTTCAATGAAGTAGTTCCTGAAGAAGCAGGATTTGTAAATGAAGTACTTACTAAAAAATCATTGAGAGATATTATTGGAGGTATTCTTAAAGTAACAAGCGTTCCTGTAACCGCAGAATTTCTTGATAAAATCAAGAATATGGGGTATAAGTTTGCATTCCAAGGAGGCCTTTCATTTAGTTTAGGAGATATTATTATTCCTAAAGAGAAGCATACTATGATTGATGATGCCAATCAACAAGTTGATGGTATTATGACCAATTATAATATGGGACTTATCACTAACAACGAACGATATAATCAAGTTATTGATATTTGGACATCAACCAATGCTGGACTTACAGAATTGGCAATGAAACGTATACGAGAAGATCAACAAGGATTTAACTCTGTATATATGATGCTTGATTCTGGAGCGAGGGGTTCTAAAGAGCAGATTCGTCAATTAACCGGTATGCGTGGTTTGATGGCAAAACCTAAAAAATCGACTGCTGGTGGTGGAGAAATTATTGAAAACCCTATTCTTTCTAACTTTAAAGAAGGATTATCAATTTTAGAATACTTTATATCTACACACGGTGCACGTAAAGGATTAGCCGATACTGCATTAAAAACAGCAGATGCTGGATATTTAACACGTCGTTTAGTAGATGTTTCTCAAGATGTTATTATTAATATTGAAGATTGTGGTACCCTTAGAGGAATTGAAGTAAGAGCATTAAAGAAAAACGAAGAAGTAGTAGAATCTCTTGGAGAACGTATTTTAGGTCGTGTTTCTTTACATGATGTATACAACCCATTAACAAAAGAATTATTAGTTGCTTCTGGAGAAGAAATTACAGAAGAAATAGTTAAGAATGTAGATGCGTCTCCTATAGATGCAGTTGAAGTACGTTCGGCATTGACATGTGAAGCGAAGAAAGGAATTTGTGGAAAATGTTATGGACGTAACCTATCTACTTGGAAAATGGTTCAAAAAGGAGAAGCTGTAGGAGTCGTTGCTGCGCAATCTATTGGAGAACCAGGTACACAGTTAACGTTACGTACATTCCACGTGGGTGGTATTGCAGGAAACATTTCTGAAGAGAATAAACTGATAACTAAGTTTGATGGAGTAGCAGAAATTGAAGAACTTAAGGTAGTTAAAGGAGAAGATGCTGAAGGAAACGAAGCAGATATTGTTATTTCTAGAACTTCTGAAATCAAAGTAATTGATAAAAAGACAGGTATTACACTAAGTACCAATAATATTCCTTACGGTTCAACCATTATGATTAAAAATGGAGCTGCTGTTAAAAAAGGAGATGTAGTTTGTCAATGGGATCCATATAATGGAGTTATTATTTCAGAATTTGCAGGTCAAATTGCTTATGAAAACATTGAACAAGGTATTACATACCAAGTAGAAATAGATGAACAAACTGGATTCCAAGAAAAGGTAATTTCAGAATCTAGAAATAAAAAACTAATCCCTACATTATTAATTAAAGATAATAAAGGAGAAGTATTACGATCATATAACTTACCAGTTGGAGCTCACATTATGGTGGATGACAATGAGAAAATCAAAGAAGGTAAAATTCTAGTTAAGATACCTCGTAAATCAGCTAAAGCAGGTGATATTACAGGCGGTCTACCTCGAGTGACTGAACTATTTGAAGCACGTAACCCATCAAACCCAGCAGTAGTTTCTGCTATAGATGGTGTTGTTTCTTTTGGTAAAATTAAAAGAGGTAATAGAGAGATTATTGTAGAGTCTAAACTAGGAGAGATTAAGAAGTACTTGGTTAAACTTTCTAATCAAATACTTGTTCAAGAGAATGATTATGTAAGAGCTGGAATGCCACTTTCTGATGGATCTATTACTCCTGAAGATATCTTAAATATTAAAGGGCCATCAGCGGTTCAGCAATATTTAGTAAATGAAGTACAAGAAGTATATCGATTGCAAGGTGTAAAGATCAATGACAAACATTTTGAAGTTGTTGTACGTCAGATGATGCGTAAGGTAGAAATTCAAGATTCTGGAGATACTATATTCTTAGAAAACCAATTAATCCATAAGGATGATTTCATTAACGAAAATGATGAAATTTTTGGTAAAAAGATTATAGAAGATGCAGGAGATTCTGAAAATCTTAAAGCGGGTCAAATGGTAACACCTAGAGAACTTAGAGATGAAAACTCTATTCTAAGAAGAGCAGACAAGCAATTAGTTGTAGCTAGAGAAGCTGTTCCAGCAACTGCTACACCGATACTTCAAGGTATTACCAGAGCATCACTTCAAACGAAGTCGTTTATTTCTGCAGCATCCTTCCAAGAAACAACGAAGGTATTAAATGAAGCAGCAGTAAACGGTAAAATTGATACACTAGAAGGATTGAAAGAAAATGTTATTGTGGGGCATAAGATACCTGCAGGAACAGGAATGAGAGACTATGATACAATTATTGTAGGATCTAAGGAAGAGTATGATGAAATCATGGCTGGCAAAGAAGAAGTTAAGTTTTAACAATAATGAGTGATCAAAAGAAAACGAATCAAGGTCAAATTAATATTGAGCTGGATGAAAAAACTGCAGAAGGTACCTATTCTAACCTTGCAATTATAAACCATTCAGTTTCAGAATTTATAGTTGATTTTATTAGTATGATGCCAGGAACACCTAAGGCTAAAGTAAAGAGTAGAATTATATTAACTCCTCAACATGCTAAAAAATTTCTAAAGGCATTGAATGACAATGTTCAACGTTTTGAAAAAGCTCATGGAGAAATAAAAGATTATGAACAACCTCCAATTCCGCTCAATTTTGGGCCTACTGGAGAGGCATAATTTCTAGTTATAGATATTGTAAAACCGGGTTGATTTCTAAAGAATTCAGCCCGGTTTTTTTATTTAGTTTTTGAAACTGAAATGGGGTTGTTAACTCTTGATTATGAGAGTTTTAAGGTAAATATTAATAATCTTTATATCTAACTTTATTCTTGATACCCAATACTCACCCCAATGGCAGATATCTTTGAATAGACAAGAAGAATTTTGGAATTTGTATATTGAAAGTTGAAATTTAAAAACAATACGATGTCTGAAAAGATAAAAACATACCCTGAGTTTTATAAATTTTATTTAACCGAACATCAAGATAAAACCAGTAGAATACTCCATTTTATAGGAACTTTTTTAGTATTTGCCTTAACAGGTATTTTTATTTATTTAAAAGCTGGATGGAACTGGATTTTAGTTCCTGTAGTTGGTTATGGATTTGCTTGGGTAGGGCATTTCTTTTTTGAGAAAAACAAACCAGCAACCTTCAAATATCCACTGAGGAGTTTATTATCAGATTTTAAACTTTTTTTTGAAATCCTTATCGGTAAGAAAACCTTTGATGCTGATAAAGATTAAATTCCAAATACCTAAATCACAAATTCCAAGCGCTTCCGTTTAAATTTTTTTTAGAATTTGAATATTGGAGTTTTATTTTTCCCCTACTTATATTCAGAAGTAAAATGTAATTTTATACTTGGGTATTTTTGTTGAGTCATTTGGATAGAAAAGGCAGAATCTGCTAAGAAAACTAACTGTCCTTGCTTATCTTTTGCTAAAAATTTCTGTTTTACTCTTTTAAATTCTACAAATTGAGCACTTTTATCATCTTCAGGTTCTACCCAACACGCTTTGTGAATTGGAAAGTTTTCATAGGTACACTTAGCACCATATTCATGTTCCAGTCTATATTGAATTACTTCATATTGTAAAGCGCCTACAGTTCCTATTACTTTTCTTCCATTTAAATCTAACGTAAATAATTGAGCTACTCCTTCGTCCATTAATTGATCAACTCCCTTTGCCATTTGTTTGGCTTTCATAGGATCTGCATTATTTATATATCGGAAGTGCTCTGGAGAAAAACTAGGAATTCCTTTGTAGTTTAATTTTTCACCTTCAGTTAAGGTATCTCCAATTTTAAAATTTCCAGTATCATGTAAACCAACAATATCACCAGCATAGGAAATATCAACAATCTCTTTTTTCTCAGCAAAAAAAGCATTTGGACTTGAAAATTTTAATTTTTTATTATTTCTAACATGGAGGTAAGGTTTATTACGTTCAAAAGTACCTGATACAATTTTGATAAATGCAAGTCTGTCTCTGTGTTTAGGGTCCATATTGGCATGGATTTTAAAGACAAATCCACTAAAACTATCCTCATCTGGTTTAACAAGGCGTTCTTCAGCATTTTTAGGTTGCGGAACTGGTGCAATGTCTACAAAACAATCTAATAACTCATGTACTCCAAAGTTATTTAGAGCAGAACCAAAAAATACAGGTTGTAGTTCTCCACTTAAATATGTATCATTATCAAAAGAAGGATAAATCTCTGTAACCAATTCTATATTTTCTCTTAATTCTGCGGCAGCCTGATCTCCAATTACCTTTTCCAAATCAGGATTGTTTACATCATCAAAAGCAATCGTTTCCTCAATGTCTTTTTTACTATCTCCGCTAAATAAATTGATGTTCTTTTCCCAAATATTATAAATACCTTTAAAATCATATCCCATACCTATAGGAAAACTCAAAGGCGTTACAGTTAATCCTAGCTTTTGTTCTACTTCATCTAATAAATCAAAGGCATCTTTTCCTTCTCTGTCTAACTTGTTGATAAAAACTATCATAGGGATTGAGCGCATTCTACAAACCTTTACTAATTTTTCGGTTTGTTCCTCAACTCCTTTCGCAACGTCTATAACTACAATAACACTATCTACGGCAGTAAGGGTTCTAAATGTATCTTCTGCAAAATCTTTATGTCCAGGTGTATCTAAAATATTAATCTTTTTATCCTTGTAAATAAATGCTAATACAGAAGTAGCTACAGAAATCCCTCTTTGCCTTTCAATTTCCATAAAATCGCTGGTAGCCCCTTTCTTAATTTTATTGCTTTTAACAGCCCCAGCTTCTTGTATGGCTCCTCCAAAAAGTAATAACTTTTCTGTAAGTGTCGTTTTACCAGCGTCTGGGTGCGAAATAATCCCAAATGTTCTTCGTCTGGCGATCTCATTTTTTAATTCCATAGCATCTATAGTAATAGCGAGTTAGGCTGATAAGGCGGCAAAAATACCAATTTTATAATCGTAAATCAATTGTTTTTTAGGTGTTAAAAAAAATGTAAAATACCGTTTGTCGTATTAAAAAAGCATTTCATCTAAATAGCAGAGTAATTTAAGGTATAAGTATTGTGAATTTGTGGTTTTAGATTTAATTTAGCATAACGTTAACAAATCTTAATAATATATTTTTAATACAACGTTCTAGATGTCATGTTGATGCTAAATTAATTAAGCACAAACGTTTTTATTTATTAAAATTATATACGAAATATAAAACCTATGAAAATTTTTACAATCTTCTCTAGATTAAAATTTATTGTATTTATATATTTTATTCTTTTCTCTTTTGAGAGTGTTTTAGGACAAGAAACTCCAGTTTTTCCAAATCCGGCAGTGCAACCAGCTTTGGTTTCAGGAATCGATTTACAACAAGGAGCAGTGTATCTATACCAAGATGTAGCTTTAAATGTAAATGGAGGTACTTTAAATGTAGATGCTTTAGTTACTATTGTAAATACTAGAGGTACGGCTACGGTAAATATTATAGACAGAGTCTTGTCAACCACCCCTATAAATTTTGAACCAATATTACAATTCAATATAGATGGTGATGCTGTTACTTGGGAATTTCAATTTATAATAGCAGGTACAGCAGATGCCAATATAGCAAATGCCGTACCAATAGTACTAGATTCATTTTCTTTAGAACTTCTAGATTTAGATGGAAATGAATTTGCAGAAGTTTTAGTGCCAGATAGTTATGTATTAGAAGGTGATGGCTCATCTATCATTACAGATACTCCATTAGGAGGGGGAAATATTCTTTTTCAAAGTACATCTGCAGGAGGGTTTCTGATACCAGCTCTCGAGACTACTGTAAGGATTAATTATACTAACGTTAGCAGAGCGATTGTTACATTCGGACGTATTAATGTAGCACCGGATTTAACAAGACGTTTATCTATTAGTTTTCAAGGAGAAATTGATTTTAATATAGAAAATACAGTTGTAGTAAATACTCCTCCAGTAGTTGTAAATAATACAGGAAATACAGTGTTGGAAAACTCTACTGGGAATCCTGCGATAAATGTATTAACAGGAGCTACAGACGCAGAATTTAATTTAGATGCCACTACCGTAAGATTAATAAATCCTAATGACCCTACAAATATAGGAGTAGATGGGAGTCCTTTAGTAATAACAGGTGTCGGTACTTATGTGATAGATAATTTGGGCGGTATAACTTTTACTCCAGCTTTAGGTTACTCAGGTTCTGCCAATGTAAATTTTGTAGTAGAAGATATAACAGGAGCTACATCTAATGTTGGCACATTATTTATTACAGTATTAGATGATAATGATGGTGACGGAGTTTTAGATTCTGTAGATTTAGACGATGATAATGATGGGATTTTAGATGCAGATGAGTTTGATGTTTGTGTACCTTTACCAGTAACAAGTTTTTTAGATGATGATAATACGGTAAATACGGATGTCTCAGGAGTAAATAGTTCAATCCTTACTGTAGATAATACAGAAACATTTACTTGGTCTACTGTACCTGTAAATCCCAATAGTTTTCATAACATTGTATCCACGTTTGCAGGCAATACTGGGAAATTTGTTTTATACCAGTCATCAAATCAAAACCCAGCTAGTACTACAACAAGTTTTGATGTTACATTAACTTTTGCTACACCGCAAAGAGGATTTGTTCTTGAGGCTTTTGATTTTGATGGTCCTACAAGAGAAAGTATTACAAATTTTAATATTCAACCAACTACATTATCAGCAAACGCACAAAATATAGGTGGTACTGTTACAAGTACAATTAGTGATCAAGATATTGTGTTGACTTGGCTTTTTGATTCACCAGTGACTACATTAACTTTTACAGTTGAAAGACCAACTTCAACTTTATCCATAGGTTTTAATGCAGGTCTTATAGGGGCTTGCGATACAGATGGGGATGGAATACTTAATCATTTAGATTTAGATGCAGACAACGATGGTATTTTTGATGCCGTAGAAGCAGGTCATGGTTTTGCACAAACTAATGGAGTGGTAGATGGATCTCAAGGAACTGATGGTATTCCAGATGCTGTACAAGCCACCAGTGGTCCTAATAGTGGTGTTGTAGACTATACAATAGCAGATTCGGAAAGTTCACCCGATGGTATCCCGGATTATTTAGAATTGGATTCTGATGGTGATGGATGTAATGATGTATTAGAAGCAGGTTTTACAGATGATAATGACGATGGTGTTTTAGGAGATGCCCCTGTAACAGTAGATATAAATGGAGTTGTTACTTCAGGAACTGATGGATATACAGGAACCACCGCTCCAGTGACCGATTTTAATATTTTTTCTGCTTGTATCGATATTGAAGCTTTTGATGATATAAATGATGCGGTAGTAAATGAAACCAATGGAGGTACAGCAATTTCTAATGTATTAGTAAATGATGAAGTTGATGGTAATCCAGCTACTTTAGCACCAGCGAATGTTTTATTAACTATAGTTACCCCTGCTTCAGATGCAGGAGTAGTATTAAATACAGCAACAGGAGCAGTAACAGTAGCTCCAGGAACTCCAGCAGGAGTTTATCAAATTACCTATCAAATATGTGCTGCATTAGCCACTACGGTTTGTGACACGGCGATCGCTTTTGTAACGGTATCACCAGATACAGATGGTGATGGGATTGATGACTTAGCAGATTTAGACGATGATAATGATGGGATTACAGATTTAGAAGAATTAAATTGTGGATCATTTTTAGATGATGATAATACGGTAAATACGGATGTCTCAGGAGTAAATAGTTCAATCCTTACTGTAGATAATACAGAAACATTTACTTGGTCTACTGTACCTGTAAATCCCAATAGTTTTCATAACATTGTATCCACGTTTGCAGGCAATACTGGGAAATTTGTTTTATACCAGTCATCAAATCAAAACCCAGCTAGTACTACAACAAGTTTTGATGTTACATTAACTTTTGCTACACCGCAAAGAGGATTTGTTCTTGAGGCTTTTGATTTTGATGGTCCTACAAGAGAAAGTATTACAAATTTTAATATTCAACCAACTACATTATCAGCAAACGCACAAAATATAGGTGGTACTGTTACAAGTACAATTAGTGATCAAGATATTGTGTTGACTTGGCTTTTTGATTCACCAGTGACTACATTAACTTTTACAGTTGAAAGACCAACTTCAACTTTATCCATAGGTTTTAATGCAGGTCTTATAGGGGCTTGCGATACAGATGGGGATGGAATACTTAATCATTTAGATTTAGATGCAGACAACGATGGTATTTTTGATGCCGTAGAAGCAGGTCATGGTTTTGCACAAACTAATGGAGTGGTAGATGGATCTCAAGGAACTGATGGTATTCCAGATGCTGTACAAGCCACCAGTGGTCCTAATAGTGGTGTTGTAGACTATACAATAGCAGATTCGGAAAGTTCACCCGATGGTATCCCGGATTATTTAGAATTGGATTCTGATGGTGATGGATGTAATGATGTATTAGAAGCAGGTTTTACAGATGATAATGACGATGGTGTTTTAGGAGATGCCCCTGTAACAGTAGATATAAATGGAGTTGTTACTTCAGGAACTGATGGATATACAGGAACCACCGCTCCAGTGACCGATTTTAATATTTTTTCTGCTTGTATCGATATTGAAGCTTTTGATGATATAAATGATGCGGTAGTAAATGAAACCAATGGAGGTACAGCAATTTCTAATGTATTAGTAAATGATGAAGTTGATGGTAATCCAGCTACTTTAGCACCAGCGAATGTTTTATTAACTATAGTTACCCCTGCTTCAGATGCAGGAGTAGTATTAAATACAGCAACAGGAGCAGTAACAGTAGCTCCAGGAACTCCAGCAGGAGTTTATCAAATTACCTATCAAATATGTGCTGCATTAGCCACTACGGTTTGTGACACGGCGATCGCTTTTGTAACGGTATCACCAGATACAGATGGTGATGGGATTGATGACTTAGCAGATTTAGACGATGATAATGATGGAATTACAGATTTAGAAGAGTTAAATTGTACTCCAGGCTCAGTTTTAGACTGGGACGTAACGCCATTTGTTACAGGAGATATTACTGCAGACCCAGCAGTAGGAACTCCTAATGTAGCTACAACAGGAGCTATAAATGGAACAACAGTAACGGTAACTAGTAGTATAAGTGGAGGAATCACTGGAAGTTTTTCAGCGAGTACAGCCAATGTAATTAATAGTTCAACTGGATTGCAAATACAGGCACCTCTCAATGAGTTAAACACAGGAATAGTAACCTATGAGTTATCTTTCTCACAGCCAGTAACAAATTTAAATTTTACGATTGTAGATATAGATCAGAGTACAAATGATGCCATATTCCCTGTTTTTCAGGAACAAGTAGGTGTTACAGGGGCTAATGGTGCAACTGCGGTAACTCCAAATGCAACTTTTGGAACAGCAATACAAAATACAAGTCCAGGCTCATTTGATGGAGTAGCTTTTGTACCTACTATAGTACCTAGCCCTAATCTGGAAGGAAACTTAGTATTAAACTTTCCAGAAGCAGTGAATACAGTAACGATTACTTATACAAATATTAACGCAACCTCAACAGCACCCAATAATATAACCATATTATTTACAGATCTTTCTTGGGATTGCCCAGCAGTAGATACCGATGGAGATGGAGTACCAAATAACTTAGATTTAGATGCAGATAACGATGGTATTTATGATGTAATAGAAAGTGGAGCAGGTTTAACAGATGCAGATAACGATGGACAAGCAGATGGATCAGTAGGAACCAATGGTATCCCTGATGCAGCTGAGACAGGAGGCGTAGATGGAGCAGGAGTAAGTTTTGTTCCAGTTAATTCATCTGTAAATGGAGCTGTTAATGATGGCCCAGATTATTTAGATATAGATGCAGACGATGATGGTATTATAGATAATATAGAAGCACAAACCACTGCGGGATATAGAGCGCCAAGTGGAAATGACCTTAATAACAATGGTGTAGATGATAATTACGATGGTACTAATGGAGCTCCTATAGTTCCGGTTAATACTGATGCAGGAATAGCGGGAGGTGATACTACTCCAGACTATTTAGATTTAGATTCTGATGCAGACGGAGAAAGTGATACTATAGAAGCCTACGATACTGACGATGATGGAGTAGCAGATACAGTTCCTGTTAATGTAGATGCAGATGCAGATGGTCTAGATGCCAATTTTGACCTAATAAACCTTGTAACAGATACAGCACCATTTGTAATAAACCCAACCAATGGAGGACAAACGGCTAATAACCCGTTTCCAGATACCGATTCTCCAGGAGGAGAACCTAACTGGAGAGAAGGTCTTACAGAATTAACGACTACCAAAACAAGTGTATTAGATTTAACGGTAGCTGGTGATGCTGCCATAGCAAATGTAGGTGATGAAATTACCTATACGTATGCAATAGAAAACACAGGAAATGTTGTTTTAACTAGTGTGGGTATTACTGAAACCTTGGCTTTATTTACAGGAACAGGAACTTTACCAGTACCAGCATTTGTAGAAAACACAGGAATAACACCTGCCAGTGCGCAAGGAATATTAGTACCAGGCGAAACGGCAACCTTTACAGCTACGTATTTGCTTACACAAGCAGATATAAATGCAGGAGGAGTTCAAAACAGTGCAACTTCAATTGGAACACCTCCAGTAGTAGCAGGAACACCTGCACCAACTCCGTTCACCGATGTATCAGATGCGGGAGATGAACTAGTGGAGACACCAAATTTAGACGGTACGTTACCAGGAGATGGAACTGATAATGATCCAACGGTTACTTTAATTCCATCTAATCCAGAATTAACGACTACCAAAACAAGTGTATTAGATTTAACGGTAGCTGGTGATGCTGCCATAGCAAATGTAGGTGATGAAATTACCTATACGTATGCAATAGAAAACACAGGAAATGTTGTTTTAACTAGTGTGGGTATTACTGAAACCTTGGCTTTATTTACAGGAACAGGAACTTTACCAGTACCAGCATTTGTAGAAAACACAGGAATAACACCTGCCAGTGCGCAAGGAATATTAGTACCAGGCGAAACGGCAACCTTTACAGCTACGTATTTGCTTACACAAGCAGATATAAATGCAGGCGGTGTTCAAAACAACGCAACTTCTACAGGTACACCACCAGATGCACCAGATGGAACGCCAAGTACACCAATTACAGATGTATCGGATGCAGGCGATGAATTGGTAGAGACTCCAAATTTAGACGGTACCTTACCAGGCGATGGAACAGACAATGACCCAACGGTTACCATCATACCTGAAGCCCCAAGTTTAGAAGCAACTAAAAAACAAGCATTAACCGACAATGGTGATGGTGTAGATGGTGTAGACGATACATTAACATATTCAATTACCGTAGAAAATACAGGAAATGTTACATTAAGTAATATACGAATTACCGATACATTCTTAGATGCAAATGGAAATCCTATAGCACTAACTACAGGGCCTAATTTTGTGTCTAATACGGGGATTACCCCAGCGAGTGCTCAAGGAAGCTTAGCTCCAGGAGAAATAGCAAATTATACAGCAACATTTATTATAGATCAAGCAGCTGTAGAAGCCGGAGGGGTAAGTAATAGTGTGTTGGCAGAAGGTGATAGCCTGGCAGGAACACTGGTTAATGATACGAGTGATGATGGCGACGATACCGATGGAAATACAGACGACGATACTACTGATTTTGTAATTAATAGAGTGGGAAGTATTTCATTGTTAAAAGCTGCAGATACCTCAGTATTTACGAATATTGGAGATGTAATTACATATACATTAACATTGGAAAATACTGGGAATATTATCCTTACCAACATTATAGTAACAGATGTAAATGCTACTATAACTGGTGGTAGTCCAATCGCTATGTTATTACCAGGAGAAACAGGAACTGTAACAGCAGAATACATCATTACAGCAGCAGACATAACAGCTGGAAGTTTTATCAATACAGCCCAAGTTACTGGAGATTCAGTTGTAGGGTCTGTTAATGATGATTCGGATGATCCTAATGATCCTACGGACAATGATAACAATGGCGATGGTGACCCTGATGATCCTACAATTGTTTTCTTAGATACTGATGGTGATGGTATTCCTAATTCAGATGATATTGACGATGATAATGATGGGATTATTGATA
>CAYOBX010000122.1:0-13183 GCA_964402245.1 uncultured Saprospiraceae bacterium
TGCTAGGTTTTTTTATAAAAAAACCTAGCAAAATCGCTACCTCTAAAGAAAGATAGTAAACATACTTGTTGCCGAGTCTCAAGATAAAGAACCGTAATCTGAAGGCTATGGTTTATATTGATCGAGAGTAACTATTTCTGCTCAGACAGGAATGTTAAGCTACTTACAATTAAAAAAGCCTCCTATTCAATTAAGAATAGGAGGCTTTTCTATTTATAGGTTAGAAAGGAAAGTAGTAAGTATCAAATACTTATTACCTATTACTTTTTACTTAAAACCTACTTAGTATTTAATACCTAAAGCATTCATTGTTTCCTTGTCCATTTGACCTACTGGAAGGCCATTATCTTTTTGGAACTTAGTCAAAGCAGCTTTAGTTCTTGTACCCATTACGTTATCAATTGGACCTGGATCGTAGCCTCTTGTTCTAAGAGCAGCTTGAACAGATCTAACAACTTCAGTTGTAATTTGGTAGTTACAAAGAACTTCTCTCCACTCAGTAAAACCACCTTTCTTTACTAAGTTTCTCTTAGTAACAGTAGTGTACTCCGCAGGAACATCAATATCACGAGTAGAAGCAGCAGAAGCAACTACTTGCTTAGACTGTGTACCGAATTGAGCAGGAATTGCTTCCTCTCTTGTTGTTGCTGGAGAAGTAACTTCTTGCTTAGTAACAGTTTGGTACTGAGCAGGAATTTCTTGCTCTTGTACACCAGCAGGAGTACTTACTACCCTCTTGCTAACTGTTTTATATACAGCAGGAATTACCTCCTCTTGCACACCAGCAGGCGTTTTAACAACTTGTCTAGTAACCGTTTTATATACAGCAGGAATTACCTCCTCTTTTGTTGTTGCAGGAGTCTTTACTACTTGTCTAGTAACCGTTTTATATACAGCAGGAATTACTTCCTCTCTTGTTGTTGCAGGAGTCTTCACTACTTGTCTAGTAATTGTTGTAAACTGAGCAGGAATCGCCTCTTCTCTAGAAGATGCAGGCGTTTTAATTACTTGCTTAGAAACAGTTTGGAACTGAGCAGGAATTGACTCCTCTCTTGTTGTTGCAGGCGTTTTAACTACTTGCTTAGAAACCGTTTTATACTCTGCAGGAATTTCTCTTTCTTGAACAGAAGCAGGTGTCTTAATCACTTGCTGAGTTTGAGTACCATATTGAGCAGGAACTTCAACTGTTTTTACACAGTCTTCACCATTATCTGTATAACCTTCCGCACAACCTTGTCTAACTCTTTTAGTAACAGTTCTGAATTCAGCAGGAACTTCTACTAAACACCATACTAAACAATCGTTAGGATCAGCAGAAAGACAATTTCTGTCTGCCTTACGCTTTACCCACTTAGTAGAAGCAGGAGTAACTTCGATTTGCTCTGTTACTGTTTCGTATTTTGCAGGAATTTTTTCAATTCTAGTAGAAGCTTCTTTTACTAAAATTTGCTCGGTTACTGTTTCGTAAGTTGCAGGCACAGGAATCATCTGCTTAGAAGCAGGCTTCACTAATACTTCCTCTGTAACTGTTTCATAAGTAGCAGGTACAGCAACTAATCTAGAAGATTCTTCTTGCTGAAGAACTTGTTCTGTAACTGTTTCATATGTTGCAGGTACAGTAATAGTTCTAGAAGAAGCAGCTTTTACTTCCATTTGCTCTGTTACTGTTTCATAAACAGCAGGTACAGCGATTAATCTTGTCGCCTCTTCTTGTACTAATACTTGCTCTGATACCGTCTCATAAACAGCTGGTACAGGTATTAATCTTGTCGCCTCTTCTTGTACTAATACTTGCTCTGATACCGTCTCATAAGTTGCAGCCACAGCAGTTAAACGCTTAGACTCTTCTTGTGATAACATTTGCTCTGATACTGTTTCGAACTGAGCAGGAGTAGTAGTCAACTGCGTAGCAGCTTCTTTAGACAACATTTGCTCTGTTGCTGATCCAAACTCAGCTGGTACAGCAATTAATCTTGTAGCAGCAGCTTTAGACTGAAATTGCTCTGTTACTGTTTCATAAGCAGCAGGAACTACTTCTACTCTCTTTGAAGCAGCTTTAGTTTCTATTTGCTCTGTGATTGTTTCATACTCATCAGAAATCAAGCACTTAGCATAACACTTTCCTGGCTCTTTCGCTACAGGGTCACTATCAGTTGGTTGAGCTGATAATGTAACTACCCCTAGCATAAACACCATAGATAGTAAGAATCCTAAATTTTTCATAATTACAATGCCAATTTTGATTATTTAAAAATAAACTGAATTTCCAAAAGGGATGCTTTTCTTGATCCCTATATTCATTATAGACCTCAAGAAAAACATATTTCCCATTTTGAGAAGTTTTGTTTGTATTGATTAATTTTTAATATGTATTATATCAATAAGTTTATAAATCCTTTGATAATAACTTATTTGCGTCAAAAATAGGGTATATTTTTCGGATAACATAGATAATACTTAGTAATTATCTCCGTTTTGATCCCAAAATCGCTGATTTCTGACATCGGAAGTATGCTACCTCCTTTATATAAAATTTTTATTTCTTCTTTAGATGTGTTGTAAGCACTATTCGTTTCCTTGCCTGCTATGATGAGATGGTCTACTTCTGTTTGATTGATAATAAACTCCTTTGCTATTTTAGAGCGTATATTATCGATATAGTCACTTTTAAAAGGGATAGATTTTAATTCAATCCTAAATAACCTTCTATCTATTAATGCTTTTGATAAAAGTGCTAAAAATGGATCTTGAACTTGGGTAAAAGTCTTAAGGGCTGCAAATATATCATAATCATCTAATCTTGCAAAGTTATTTAATAGATCACTAGCATTTTGGTCCCATTTTTCACTAGGATCTAATTCGTATAAACAGTATCTCAAACTCTCTGGGACATCTAATTGAACACCTTGCTTAGCTAATTCTTTCGCTCTTTTTAATACTTTCACTAACATTTGCTCAGCTGCTACTACGGTTTTGTGTAAATACACTTGCCAGTACATTAAACGCCTAGCAACCAAGAATTTCTCTATTGAATAGATCCCTTTTTCTTCTACCATCAATTCATCATTTCTAACAGCTAGCATTTTAATAATCCGATCATAGCCCACTACTCCTTCATGAACTCCTGTAAAAAAACTGTCTCTAGTTAGATAGTCCAAGCGATCCATATCTAGTTGTCCAGAAATTAATTGATGTAAAAATTTTTTAGGGTAACTATTTATAAAAATTTTTATAGCAGTGGTTAATGCGCCCCCAAATTCTTCATTCAAAGCTTGCATAAACATCAACGACAAGTCTTCATGATGTACATTTACCAAAGAATGTTCTAAAGCATGAGAAAACGGACCATGTCCTATATCATGCAATAAAATACCTATAGACACCCCTTTTGCTTCATCTTCTGTGATTACTACTCCTTTTGATCTTAATGACTCAATGGCCTCTGTCATCAAATGCAAAGCACCTAATGCATGATGAAATCGAGTATGTAAAGCCCCAGGATATACATAGTCCGTTAATCCTAATTGTTTAATACGCCTAAGCCGTTGGAAATAAGGATGTTCTATTAAGTCGAATAATATATCATAGGGTATCGTAATAAATCCATAAACTGGATCATTAAATATTTTTTTCTTATTCATAATGTAGCTTTGAGACTCGGAAGTAAGAGCGTATGTGCTCAATAATGACTGGTAATTGGTGATTGGTAACTAGTTCAGATGTTGACCAAGTCTGAGTTAACGTCTAAACTAGTCACCAATTACCAGTCACCATTGAGAAGGAATATCCTATACAAAGCTACAGAACCATGGGTAAACAAAACAAAGATTGAAATAACTAGTAGATATTATTTAATAAGTTTGGTAAGATTGTATAAATCTTCTAAAGTAAAAAGGCAGCCCAGTGGGCTACCCATACTATGAGAAACGAATTCTTCAATGTCAATTTAGGGCAGTTTGGGCTATTTTTTTAGCTAAAAAGGAAAGACATCTTTTATCCAAATCTGCTATACAAAGATACATATATTATATTTATAAAAAATTATATTTTAATTTTTTTTTAGTATTGATAAAAACCCGACAATTCCGTTTATGTCACGATATTAGATGCATATATATTAATTAATTCTGTAAATGAATGTCACGATATAGACACCAAGATCTATTGAAACCAATAGCTTAAATTATAATTAACTAGTTTATCTAGAGCACTTATACTATGTAAGATACTGTACTCGTTTAGATGAATGTACTCCTTATAGCATATCTATATTACCTTTAGACTTAGCAACTAAGAAATAGTTTGTAAACAAAACCAAAAATAATTCGCATGGATAAAATTAAAATTCTTTGGGCAGATGATGAAATTGAGTTATTGAAGCCCCAATTACTTTTTTTAGAGAAAAAAGGATATGATGTATTGACAGTAAGTAATGGATATGATGCCCTAGAAGAATGCGAAGAACACAATGATATTGATGTCGTATTTTTAGATGAATCTATGCCTGGTATTACTGGCTTGGAAACCCTATCGAAGATAAAAGATAAATCGCCTCATCTTCCTGTTGTCATGATTACAAAGAATGAAGCAGAGAATGTGATGGAGGAGGCATTAGGTCAACAGATCTCTGATTATCTAATCAAGCCAGTCAATCCTAATCAGATTTTACTGACGCTCAAAAAGATTATTGATAACAAACGATTGGTGAAGGAACGGACTACCTCTGATTATCAACAAGAGTTTCGTCAAATTTTGACAGAGATTAACAATGGCTTAGATTATAGAGGATGGGGAGAAGTTTATAAAAAAATTATTAGCTGGGAATTAAAATTAGATGCCTCTAATACGACAGAAATGTCCGATATTATTTCTATGCAAAAGACGGAAGCCAATAATACTTTTTCAAAGTTTATAGATAAGAATTATTTAAATTGGGTAAATGAAGTTGGGGAGTCCCCTGTCTTGTCTAATAACTTAATGCGTAGAAAGATTTTCCCAGAGATGGCTTCTGGCAAACCTACCGTTATGTTATTATTAGATAACTTAAGGTTTGACCAATGGAAAATATTAGAACCCATTATTTCAGAATTATACCGAGTTGAAGAGGAAGATTTCTTTTATAGCATATTACCTACTTCTACTCAATATAGTAGGAACTCCATCTTCTCTGGTTTGATGCCTTCGGAAATTGCTAAAAAATTTCCTGATTGGTGGAAAAATGATATTGATGAAGGAGGGAAAAACAATCATGAGGAAGACTTATTAGAAGAACAGATCAATCGAACTTTTAGAAAGCCGATCACTTTTGGTTATACGAAGGTCACGAATATGTATCACGCCAAGAAAATGAATGATAATATTCTCAATTATCTCAATAATGACTTGACGGTGATTGTTTATAATTTCATTGATATGCTTTCTCATGCCCGTACAGAGATGGAGGTATTAAAGGAATTAGCTGGCGATGAAACGGCGTATCGTTCTTTGACTAAATCGTGGTTTTTACATTCTACCCTTTGGGAAGCACTACAGCGCATAGCAGAAAGAGATGTCCAGCTAATCATCACTACGGATCATGGAACTATTCGAGTAAAAACGCCATCAAAGGTGATTGGAGATAGAGAGACAACGACCAATCTTCGCTATAAATTAGGTAAGAATTTGAATTACGATAAGCGGGATGTACTAGAGGTGAGAGATCCTAAAAAAGCTTTTTTGCCGCGACCGAATGTTAGTTCTACTTTTATCTTTGCCAAGGAGGATAAATATTTCTTATACCCTAATAATTATAATTACTACAATAACTATTATCGAAATACTTTCCAACACGGTGGGATTTCGTTGGAGGAGATGATTTGTCCTATTATTAAACTCTCCTCGAAATAATTTTTTTTTAATGATGAATGAGAAATGATGAATGATGAATTCACACGATACATTTAACGTTGACTTAGGTCAACATCAAATATTTCTCATTCATCATTTCTCATTCATCATTTTCACTCCTTCTTCCCATTAGATTTCTCAATATCCTTTGTAGACTTCACTACATCATCCGTCGCTTTCTTTAAATCTTCCAATTGTTTTTTACGCTTCTCAGCTAATAATTCATCTTTCGTCTTGGATGACTTAGCTGGTTTCTTTTCGACAGTTGGTGTTGCTATTTTTTTAGCTTTACCTTTAGAAGAATCTGATTGGCCAGGATGCGGTTTATCGTCAAAGATTAATCCTTTTCGATCCGTGTGTACATAGATCGTCGTGCCTGCTACATACTCCCCTCCTAATAATTTCTTAGATAATTTATCGACTACTTCTTTCTGCAAGACTCGCTTCATCGGTCTGGCACCGAATTGTGGATCATAGCCTAAGTCTGCCAATAAATCCATAGCCTTCTCACTAATTTCCAATTTCATTTCTTGCTTGCCTAGCATCTTTCTAGTCTTCCGTAACAACAAACCTAAAATCTTTTTGATTTCAGCTCTAGTCAATGGCAAGAACATGATTTTCTCATCAATCCGATTGAGGAATTCTGGTCGTAAATGATCCTTTAATAAATCAAAAACTTCTAGTTTGGTAGTTTCTAAAATATCTGCTCGATGGTCCTCTCCTACTGCTTCTAAATCTTCAAAATTTTCTAAGATCACTTCTGCTCCCATATTGGAAGTCATAATGATAATGGTATTTTTAAAATCTGCTACTCGACCTCTATTATCTGTCAAACGACCATCATCTAATACCTGCAATAAAATGTTGAAGGTATCAGGATGCGCTTTCTCTATCTCATCCAAAAGGATGATAGAATAAGGTCTTCGGCGAACTGCCTCAGTTAATTGTCCTCCTTCATCATAACCTACATAGCCAGGAGGCGCACCTACCAATCGAGACACGGCATGCCGTTCTTGGTATTCACTCATATCAATTCGAGTGATCGCCTTTTCATCATTAAACAAAACTTCTGCTAAAGATTTAGCTAATTCCGTTTTACCAACCCCTGTAGGTCCTAAAAAGATAAAAGAACCGATTGGTCGGCCTGTATCTTGCAAGCCAGAACGACTTCTACGCACAGCATCACATACTGCTACTACTGCTTCATGCTGACCGATCAATCGCTTGCCTATTTCGTCTTCAAGTTTTAATAATTTCTCCTTCTCACTCTTTAGCATTTTCGCCACGGGAATACCTGTCCATCTAGCCACTACTTCCGCTATATCATTCGCAGTGACCGCTTCATTCGTAAAACGAGATTCTTCCGAAAGGTTCAGTAGCTTTTCTTCTGCTACTTTCAGCATCGTTTCTTTTTCTTTGATTTGACCGTAGCGAATCTTTGCTACTAATTCAAAATCACTTTCTCTTTCTGCCTTATCCGCTTCCTGCTCTAATTCTTCTATTGTTTTCTTAATATTCTGTACCGTGTCAACGATTTCTTTTTCGTTCATCCATGCCGCCTTGATGCTTTCTAATTTCTCCTTAGCATTGGCGATTTGTTCTTTAATGGCATTCAATTTCTTTTCGCCGCCCTCTCTAGTAATGGCTGCTTTTTCTATTTCTAGTTGACGTACTTTTCTATCCCATTCATCTATTTCTTCTGGAACAGAGTCTAATTCTAAGCGCATTTTTGCTGCTGCCTCATCAATTAAATCAATCGCCTTATCTGGTAAAAAACGATCGGCAATGTAACGATCTGATAACTCCGCCGCCGCAATTAAAGCTTCATCTTGAATTTCAATTTTGTGATAGACTTCGTATCGCTCCTGCAAGCCCCTTAATATAGAAATAGAATCTTCTATACTTGGTTCATCTACCGTTACTGTTTGGAAACGACGCACTAATGCTTTGTCTTTTTCAAAATACTTTTGGTATTCATCCGTAGTGGTCGCACCAATCGCATGCAGCTCTCCTCTAGCTAAAGCTGGCTTTAAAATATTAGCCGCATCCATTCCACCTGAACCACCGCCTGCACCAATCAAGGTATGAATCTCATCAATAAATAAAATGATCTCTCCATTGGAACTAGCTACTTCTTTGATAACTGCTTTCAGTCGCTCTTCAAACTCCCCTTTATATTTAGCTCCTGCTATTAAAGAGGCAATATCTAATGTATATATCTTCTTTCTTCTTAAATTCTCTGGAACATCCGCTTTAACTATCCGCCACGCAATACCTTCTACAATCGCTGTTTTACCCACACCTGGTTGACCAATCAGTATCGGATTATTTTTCCTTCTTCTAGATAAGATATGCAACAACCTTCTAATCTCTTCATCTCTACCTACTATCGGATCTAGCTTGCCAGATTCTGCTCTTTCATTTAAATTGATACCAAATTTATCTAAAGCATTATATTGGTTATCACTACTTTTGTCGGTCACCTTTGTTCCTTTCCGCAAGGCTTGAATGGATTCTTTCAAGCCTTTTTCTGTTGCACCTAATGCTTTTAGCATATTGGCTCCTTTATCCTTCCCTGACAAGATACCGAATAGCATCAATTCAACAGAAATGAAATCATCTCCAAAATTTTTCAATTCTTTTTTTGCTCTTGCCAAAGCCTGATTCGCTTCTTTGCTTAAAAACTGCTTCTCTGATCCTTGGACTCTTGGATAAGTTTTTACGATTTTATCCAATTCTTCTTTCAATTTAGCTACACTAACATTCATCCTTTTTAAAAGGAAGTTAGGTACGTTTTCATCTATTTCTAAAATACCTTTTAAAAGATGGGGTGTATCAACGGTTTGTTGATCGTATCCCGCAGCAATTTGCTGTCCTTTTAAGATGCATTCTTGTGCTTTTACGGTAAAATTATCGTAGGTCATTTCTAAGGGAAAGTTAAAAATGTGGAAATAAAAATTAAAAATAGCAAGTAATTACACACCCGTAACTTAGACATTCCTGCCTGAGCAAAACTATACTGCTCAGACAGGAATGTCTAAGCTACGGGCTAAACTTGCTGCAAAATAACCAATCTTTAGAAGGAATATAATAGATAAGGGAAAAATTAATTTGAAAGGAGAGCCGTTAAGGAACGGTGTAGAAATAAATGATACATCAAATTTAAGCATTTTCGTTAACAAAATCTATACATATTGATAGGCCCACCAAAGCAACACTCCTTGTAAGGGCAAACGCAGCCATAAGAACCACATTTTGATTTTCATACCTGCTCCTTTAGAAGTTAACATATATATATTGGCTGGAAACACTGCAATTAATAAGGCGATAATCCCCCATGCTGCCCAAGAACGAGTCATCGGTATCAATAAACCGATACTTCCTAATATTTCTGCTACACCGACTATTACATTGATCGGTTTTGCCCATTTTTTAATCATGGGCGGTGTTATTTTATAGAAAAATTTTGCGTTTTTGAAATGGGAATAGCCTGCGTAGAGGTAGAAGGCTGCGTATATTAGTAAAGCTAGGTGGAATAGATCTGGTTTCATAAGTGAGGAAAAATGATGAATGATGAATGAAAAATGATGAATGATGAATACGTTGACGTTCCATAGAATTTATTCTGTATCCTTTATGATTTTCTACGGAATGAATTCCGTGTTACTGTACTCGTTGATCTAACCAGTTGATAATATCTTGCATGACATCGGCTCGATTTGTTTCGTTTAATAATTCATGTCGAGCATCTGTATATATCGTGCATTGTAAGTCTTTCATATTCACCTTTTTATAGGCTCCGTGTACTTGCTGCACGCCTTTTGCCATATCTCCTACTGGATCTTTATCTCCTGCTAATAAAATAATAGGCAAATCTTTAGGGGTTGCTTGATAAGTCGAACTATTATTAATTTGAGTAACTCCTTTTAATAAATCTATCCAAAATCCTGCGGTAAAGGTACCACCACAATAAGGGTCTGAAATATATTTATCTACCTCTGCTTCATCCCTACTTAACCAGTCAAATTCTGTGCGGGTAGGTTGGAAAGCATCATTAAATTTACCAAAGGAGAGTTTATTTAAAAAATCGCTTCTTTCTGTTTTGCCATTAATCATGGCTGTTAGTTTAGCAATGACTCCACCGATTTTTCCTAACATCCCAGGGTCACCGCCTGTTGCACAAACAATCGCTCCTTTTAGTTGATTGCCCCATTTTGATATATAGGCGCGGGTCAATAGAGAGCCCATACTATGCCCCATTAGAAAGACAGGTAGATTAGTATGTTCTTTTTGAATGATAGCCGTCAATTGCTGCATATCTAAAAGTGCTGCATTCCAAAAAGGAGTACTTTCAAAATAGCCCACTTTCTCTAGGCTACCTGCGGATTGTCCGTGCCCTCTGTGGTCATTGGCATACACCGCATAGCCTGCTCTCGTCAATACTTCTGCAAATCTCTTATAGCGAGCAGCGTGTTCTGCTAGGCCATGTGCTATTTGTACAGTTCCTTTAGGTGGGGTGTCTGGTAACCATTGATGGTAGTGGATGGATAGTTGGTCGGTGGATTGAAAGGTATTCGTTTTGCTTTGCATACATCTTCTATTTATAGAACGAAGATAGTTAGTAGGATAGACTTATACGACTCAATTAAAATTAAAATGTAAATTAAAATTAAAACACGTGACGTTACCGTCATGCTACGTCACGTGTTTTAATTTTAATTTTAATTTACATTTTCATTAAAACCAGTAGATCGTCGATGTTTATAAAGATAGTTTCTAGTAACTGGTAAGCAGTAGTTTTTATAGTTTTTTAGAGGGAGCAATTTTAGTAACGACGAAAGAATAAAGTATCCTTAGCGTTTTCGCTTACCCGTATTCCATTTCACCCCCAAGTAAAATTCTCGTCCATTTAAAGTAGAATAGGCATAAGCCGTATCAAAAGAGTCGCTAAACCCAGCCGCAGTATTAGGATCATTAAATCCAATCAAAGGAGAATAAGGTTGTCGATAATCAAGTATATTTTGTATCCCAAGATACACCGCTAAGTTTTTCTTTTTAAAGGTTTTGGTAATTTGTAAAGTATGCAAAGAAAAGGGTGCAGAACGAGTGGGCCGTGAAGTCGCTAATGGCTGACCATTTTGATCTAAATCGAAAACTTCTGGCAGGGTGATTTCTCCCGTGAATCGGGCGGTATAAGCAAAGAGTAATTGTTGTTTTTTCCATTCATAATTAAGAATAGCTACGGCTCCCCAATCAGAGGAAAATTCAATCCCTCTAGTAGCTGCATTTCCTAGTTCGTCTATTTCTGTTTCTGTAGCTCTTTGCACATTATAGCCAAGGCTATACGCTAGGCCTCCGTCAAATTGCTGATTGACATTGACACTGAGTCCCTTTGATACCGCGTGACCATTCGTGTTTCCATAAATTATTTTCCCAAATGTATCATAATTAGGAATGATTTTATTGGTAAAGTAAGTGTAATAACCATCAAAATCTATAGAACCACTACTATTACTAGTAATAAAAATATGGTTGAAATTAAAAGCCCCATTGTAGGAACGTTCTGGCTTTAAAGATTCTAATAAAACCACTTCTCGCTGTCCTGTGACGAAGGCATGATCTTCTGTGAATAAATTAACAATACGGAAACCTGTTCCTCCATTTACGCGAATAGAGGTCCAAGATTCTGGATTGTATTTCGCACTTAATCTAGGAGAAAAAATCAATCCATGTGCATTGTAATGATCCAATCTAGCCCCTGAAAGAATAGATAATTTATTGCTCACTCTCCATTCATCTTGAGCAAAAATACCTGGTGTGAATTGTTTATCTGCCCGATTTAATCCATCTTCAATTTGCGTGGCTACAGTATTATCATCATAATATTGGTAGCGAGAAGTCAAACCAATTGTCAAGTCATGATTTTTAACTTCTTTATTCCATATTAAATTGGCAAAGCCAATCGTCTGCTCCGCCTTATAAAAATCAGCTCCATAATAGCTGTCTTGCAAATGATGGCTGAAAGAATAATCTACCTTCATATTTTCACTAGTAGCCAATTCGTAAGTACCAAATAATTCTACTCGATTGGTAAAAATACTCTCTCCATAAATTGTATCATCTCCTCTTAATTCCCTATACGCTCGATCTTTAAGAAAGGCTTCTACCCCATTTCGTCGGTCTTCATAATAATATTTGCCACTAAGGGTAAATTTTTTCCCACTTGGTCTATTCATCGACCATTTAGAAAATAAAGATATTCGATCCATCGAAATATTGTCTCCAAATCCATCCCCATTATCATCTTCAAAATCATTCAAATAGGCATAATTTAATCCAATAAATCCGTCAAATTTACCAATCCGTGGAGCGAGTGCTATATTTCCAAAAGACTCTAAATGAGTCGTTCCCATAATATCAACACTCAGCAAGGGCTGGCTAGAAGGATCTTTAGTGATAATATTGATAACACCTGCCACTGCTTCTGAACCATAAAGTGTTGAATTAGGTCCTTTAATCACTTCAAAGCGATCAATAATCGTGGTCGGAATTCCATTCAATCCATAGACAGAAGCTAAGTTGCCATAAATGGGCGTGCCATCCATCAAAACAGCCGTATAGGCCCCAGGCAATCCATTAATACTTATGCTATTGGTATAACAAACTCCACAGGTTACCACCTCTTGTACCCCATTCACTAAAGTAATACCTTCTACAATATTGGTGGGTGCTGTATTCTTTTCTAAAAAGCGAGCAGTAATCACTTCAATTTTGACAGGAGAATTCGTAACAAAAGACTCTTTCATCGTACCTGTAACAACTACCTCTTCCAAACCGAAAACATCTTCTTGCATCTTAAGTATGCCTAGGTTGATCTGCTGATTGTCGGCTATGTTTATTGGATGATTAATTGATCTATAGCCAATTACAGATGCGGCCAATTCATAGCTACCAACTGGTAAGTTGGTTATTTCAAAATTCCCTAGTTCATCAGTAGTTGCACCAAAAGAAGTGCCCTCTATAGCAACATTTGCAAACATCATTGGCTCTGCTCCGTCCGTTATCGTCCCTATAATGCTACCTGTTTGGGCAATTAAGGAAGTATTTATTAAAACAGCTAGAAAAATCTGGAATATAAATTTCATATAATGAAAATATCTTTTTTGAGTAGTGGTTTCTTATTTTTAGACAAATCTAAAAATATTTTTTGACAAACCTAAACAATAAAAGAAATTATAACTATATAAAGGGTTTTCTTATAAAAAGAATATTGCCTAAAAAATCAAGTTACAAACTT
>CAYOBX010000123.1:0-3404 GCA_964402245.1 uncultured Saprospiraceae bacterium
AGACTGGAAAAGAATAGAAGAAGATGCTCAAGTTATTGTTTTGTCGTTACTAAACACTCTGACCTAATTCTTGTTAAGAAAACATCCATGCTGCTATGAAAAGAAAAAGTGTTATAATATGGTTCCGTCAAGATTTGAGACTGCATGATAATGAAGCCTTATACGATGCCTTGAAAGCAGGAGAACAAATCATTCCTATTTATGTATTTGATGAAAGAGTATTTTTATCAAAAACCAAATTTGGTTTTCTAAAAACAGGTAAATTTCGAGCACAATTTATTATTGAAAGTGTACAAGATCTTAGAAATAACTTACGAGCATTAGGAAGCGATTTGATTGTACGAGTAGGCAAAACGGAAGATATTATTTTTGAGATTGCTCAAAAAGCAAAAACTAGTTGGGTATTTTGTAATAGAGAGCGGACGGAAGAAGAAGTGGCGATACAAGATGCACTAGAGCAAAAACTTTGGACTATCGGTCAAGAGGTTCGTTTTTCAAGAGGGAAGATGTTATATTATACCTCCGATTTACCCTTTCCAGTTACCCATACTCCGGATATTTTTGCTCAATTTAGAAAAGAAGTAGAGCGATTTATCCCTATTAGAGAAGTACTCCCTACCCCTACTAAAGAAGATTTTCAACCTTTAATATTAGCCATTGATTCTGGTCATATACCCAATTTATCTGATTTGGGACATGATCCAATTGAAAAAGATTCTCGTTGTGCATTAGATTTCAAGGGGGGAGAAAGAGAAGCACTAAAGAGATTAAACTATTATCTATGGGAGACGGATTTTATTCAACAGTATAAGGAAACTAGAAATGGTTTGCTTGGAAGTGATTATTCTTCTAAATTTTCTGCTTGGTTAGCACAAGGATGTTTGTCTCCAAAATTAATTTATCATGAACTAAAAAAATACGAGTCAGAAAAAACAAAAAATGACTCTACGCATTGGCTCTTTTTTGAATTACTATGGAGAGATTTCTTTAGATTGATGGGGAAGAAATATGGTAATAGAATATTTCAAAAAGGAGGAACAAAAAAAGAGCAAGATCCTATCTTGAAAGAAAATAAACAGTTATTACAAATTTGGATAGAGGGTCGCACGGGTGTTCCTTTCATAGATGCGAACATGAAAGAATTAGCACTTACAGGGTTTATGTCTAATCGAGGCCGTCAGAATGTAGCAAGTTTTTTGGTTAAAGACTTACAGGTTAATTGGCAAATGGGTGCTTCTTATTTTGAATCTATTTTAATAGATTATGATGTTTGTAGCAATTGGGGAAATTGGAATTACATTGCAGGAGTAGGTAGTAATCCAAGAGAAAATCGATCTTTTAATATTTTGGCCCAAGCTAAACGATATGACCCGAAAGGAGAATATGTCAAACTATGGTTACCTGAATTAAAAAATCTACCAACTGATAAAATTCATTATCCAGAAAAACTGACAACCGAAGAGCAGGTAACTTACCATATGCACCTTGGAGAACATTATCCTAAATCTATGATAAAAATGGAGAAGTGGGTGTAGTAAATGATGAATGAGAAATGAATGATGAATCACGCATTTACCATTAAAATCTTTAAACCTTTTTTCCTATTTTTTGTTACACTTCAAATTATCAAAATAAACCTAAGAAATTGCCGATACTATAATCTGGCAGCTCGCTAATAATTATGAACGATAGTGCAATAGAATGTATTCAAACCATGTGTACGAATACAGGTGAAAATCTTGAAGAATTATCAAAGACACAACCTGTTATGCTCATTTTTCTAAGGCATTTTGGTTGTACTTTTTGTAGGGAAGCGCTGAGCGAAATCTCGATGAAAAGAGAAGAATTGATTGCTACAGGAACAAAAATTATTTTTGTCCATATGGCCGACAATGATACTGCAACTAGATACTTCAATCGCTATAATTTAGAAGGAGCAGTCCATGTTAGTGATCCAGAATGTACCTACTATGCTGCTTTTGGATTGGTCAAAGGTAGTGCTACTCAACTCATGGGATTACGTGTATGGATGAGAGGTTTCAATGCAGGAGTAGTTGGAGGACATGGTATTGGTAAATTGATGGGCGATAGCTTTCAAATGCCTGGCATCTTTTTAATACAAAACGGACAAATTAAAGATCAATATATTCATAAACTATCCTCTGATAAGCCTGATTATACTAAATTGACAGAATGCTGTCGAATAGGATAGAGGCAGTAATTAAATTGAATACCTTGTGAGTAGGTGACAATTTTAAGTTCAAATTCAAGCGTCAACTTCAATCCTTGATGTTGACCTCAGACGTATGTCAGCGTTGCATTTTGAACTTGAACTTGATACTTGCACTTGAGCTTTTCTTCTTGATGAAATAGTTCGGTAATGGCTTTGCCAATTCCTCTGGCTGCCCCTGTAACTAGACAAATTTTATTAAGAAGTCTTTTCATATTTGTGGATCGTTTTCAAACTAGTTAAGCTTTCCCTTTTCCCAATTCAACTGCCCGATTATAAGCTGCTTTTGCACCATCAATGATGTCCTTGTGTACTTTATTATCTCTATAAGATTTGATAGCAGCTTCCGTTGTGCCTCCTTTAGAAGATACCTTAGCAATCCACTCTTCACAAGTTAAGTCAGATTTATTGTATAAATCCACTGCCCCTTTGAAGGTTTGACTCACCAGTAATTCCGCTGCTGAATTAGAAAAACCTAATTGCTTGGCAGCCGTCATCATGGCATCCATAAAATAATAGACATAAGCAGGACCACTTCCAGAAATAGCGGTCGTAGCATCAATCAATTTTTCTGTATCTACATAAACCGTCTTTCCAGTCGTATTCAATAGATTTTGGACCATCACCAATTCTATTCTCGTCACATCATCTGTAGAGGTAAAAGCCGTCATCCCCATTCCTACTTGAGCAGGTAAATTAGGCATCGCACGAATTACTTTTTTGACACCCAATGCAGTTGAAATAGTCTTGATTGTTACCCCAGCCATAATAGAGATAAAAACCTGCTGAGGATCAACAAAAGGTTTAATATTTTCAAATAATAGATTTATATCTTGAGGCTTTACCGCTAGAATAATCAGATCCGCTTTACTCATACATTCATCTGGATTTCCATACACCGTCCCAATTTCTTGTTTTGCTAGTTCTTCCGCTTTTTTTGGAAATTTTTCCAAAATCATCATATCCTTATGGTTCGCAATCTTGGATCGTAAGATGCTCTGTGCATAAGTCATTCCCATATTACCACCACCGATGATTAGTATTTTCATATATTCAGAATTATAAAATGTTTAAAGAGGCGCAAGATAATGATTTAATTAAAATTAAAATGCAAATTAAAATTAAAACACTTGGCGTAGTGTGGCGTAAGCGTCATGTGTTTTCATTTTCATTT
>CAYOBX010000123.1:3504-13172 GCA_964402245.1 uncultured Saprospiraceae bacterium
ACATTTTCATTAACTAAGGATGGATCTTTCCTAAAAGGAGATCGTTTTCTATGTTCCCTAATAAGTCTCCAAGAAAGTAATACTCCTAGGGCAACAGTAACTAAGCCAAAAAGCATCAGCCAGTCATAGTATTCTTGTAGTAAGAAAAAATCATATAATCCATGAATGAAAACGGCTAATAAAAAGCCTCGAAGGATATATGCTGTTTTTTTAGTTTCCACAAACTTGGACATCCCGACAAAATAGCCCATCACCACCGCAAATACTGCATGTGCAGGAACAGCCGTTAAAGAGCGAACCAATACAGTTTCCATACCAAATTTCTGTGCATATATGATGTTCTCTACAGAAGCAAAACCCATCCCAATCATCATGGTATAAATAATGCCATCTAAAGGTTCATTAAAAAAGTCTTGTCGATAGGAGTAACTAAGCAAGGCCACTAACTTTGCTAATTCTTCCGTAAAGGCAACAATGATGAATACATTGATTAATAGTAAGCCAAAATGATTGGAATTGTCTATACCTATTTTTGCCGCTAAAGCTTGTACACCAAAAGCAGGTGCAGCGCATAAAATGCCTAAGCCAAAGCAAATAGCTAAAGGGAGGAAATCCTCTTTTTCATGCTTATCTAAGAAGTAGATCAATAGGCAAAGAAGCAAACTTGGTAATATAGCTGCTAAAATTAATAATGGAGACATTGTTGAATTTTTAGAAATCAGATCAATGATTTGGTGTACTGAGAACGTCACGTAGTCAACGTCATAAGTCTGACCCCTGACAGTTCCGTTAGCGAAAGCTAACTAGAACGATCTCACCTCTGACAGCGCAGCGGTCTACTTAATATCTAAACAAAGATCCACAAATCCAAGTATGGCATCAATAGTAGCTTGTTTGTTTTCAAACATGCCCATATGTCCTACTTCTTCATAAATATGAATATCCGATAAGCTAGGCAAATGGGTTTGATTTAAGCTGTTTTCGAGAGGAACAGCTAGATCTTTTTTACCAATAAGGAATAAAACAGGAACTTTTGTTTGTGATAGTACGGCTGTTTGATCTGGCCGATCCCGCATAGCTATTAAACCATTAATGATTCCTTCTTGGCTAGTCTGACTTCCATAGTAAATTATTTTATCTAGAATATGCTGATTAGTACTAGCATAATTTTTAGCAAAGAGTAAGGGCATTAATTGTTTTAAATAAATAGGCACACCATTTTTCTTGACAAATTCTATAGCTTTTGTCCGACTTAGTTTCTTATCTGTGGGATCTGCATAAGGGTGAGAATGAAAAAGACTAAATCCTAATAGCCGATCTGGATAATGGTGGGCAAAATTCAAAGTTACATATCCTCCCATAGAATGACCTATAAGAATACAATGATCGATAGCCTCTTGATCTAAAACGGTTTTAACTACTTCTGCCATTATAGAAATGGTCGAATTTGGTATGACTACGGATTGACCAAAGCCAGGCAAATCAATAGTAATAACTTGATAGTTTTCAAATGCTTGAATGTAACCTTGCCACATTCTTTGATCCTCTCCAAATCCATGCAAAAAGACTAAGCTTGGTCCTTCTCCACTTATAGAATAGTCAATATTGTGTTTTTTATATTTTGCTATTGGCATCTAAGAATATTTTTATAATGGGATTTCTAACAAGGAATCATATTGACCCCCCAAAATACGCCAATCATAATGACTGACAAAATTTTGATAAGATTGGCTCTTTAAATCTTTATTATCTCGAATCGCTTGCTTCAATAATTGATAAAAGATTTCTTCTGTATCATAAAAGTGAGTAGTATGCTTGTCCACTGGAATATGCATCGGATAAGCCAAGCGATTCGGTAATATAGGAAAGCAATTGCAATAGATGGCTTCAACAACACTTTGTCCAAAAAAATCTTGATTATTAGAAACAGGTAAAATGTCAGCTTTCCATAACCATTTTGCGTACTCCCCAAAATCTTTAACAGCTCCAAACTGAATGATTTCATGCGCTAAGTGCTTCTTGGCTTCTTGAAAAATAGACGGTACTTTGTGAAAGGAAGTACCCAATACAGCTACTTCAAAAGCAATTCCTTCTGCTTTTAAGCGGTATAGGGCCTTAAAAAAAGAGTTCGGATTTTTATCGTATTCCCAACGATGATTCCATAATATCAAAGGAATATTGGCGTCTCGTTTAATTTTATAGGTATCTAGTTGTTTTAAATCTATCCCTAATGGCAATACTTTACTCTTTTGAACTAGAGAAGGAATATTATCTAAGCCCTTATAATCAGGAAATTGCTTTAAAAAAGCAGGTAAGGCATCCAAAAAAGAATGTTGATGGTAGGGAGAATTAAAGAATACTTGATTTGCAACTAAGGTGCTAGTATAATTAATAAAACCATATTGATTGTCTCTCTTTAATTTAATATCTGGATCTGTATCAGACCAAGGATAAGTAATTTGATTTTCGTGAAAATAGATAGCTGTGGCAATTGTGGCTGTTTTTTTTCGTGTTAAAGCTAGAAAAGTAGTAAAATCAAGCATATCTGTTGCTAAAAGCAAGTCTGGTTCAAAGTCGGTCCATGTATTATATACTTTAGCTAATTCAACTGCCCCAGCATACATTCGCCACTTCCAATGTCTACCTGGCAAGGACAGTATACGCACCTCATGTTGACTAAATTGTTGAAAACCCTCTGCCCACAATTGGTGACTACCCGTCAGAAATGGCTCAATTAACACTATTTTCATTATTTATTTTTCACAAAAGTAATATTTGCAGCAGGAATAAACTTAGACTATCTTTGCAAGAATTTTTATTTACAATGTATTTAGACGCTCTAAATACTTCATATTTCAAGATGGCAATTTTACTCTTCTTTATTATCTCCTATATACTCCTAAGTTTAAGTCTTTATAAAGTATTTGAAAAAGCAGGAGTAGATCCCAAAAAAGCTTTAATTCCTGGAGTCAATTTCGTGGAATGGTGTAAGCTGATCGGTCGACCAAGTTGGTGGGCAGCATTATTATTAATACCGATCGTCAATATTTTTATTTATGCTGGAATGTGCATAGATATGGTACGGTCTTTTAAGAAATATTCCTTTCTGGATAGTGCTTTGGCAGTGCTATATGCTCCATTGGCTTTTTTTGGTATTGGTAAAAAAGAGAATTTACCCTATGATGGTCCTACAATAGTGAAAGAACGAGACTATGCCGATCAATTGGCAGTAGCGGCTGAAAATAAAGATACGTTTACCTATAATAAATTAAGAGAGAAAAATCCTTATCAAAAAGGACAAATTAGAGAATGGACGGAGGCGATTGTATTCGCTGTTTTTGCAGCTGCTTTTATTAGAATGTTTTTAATAGAAGCATATGTCATTCCTACTTCTTCTATGGAAGGCTCTTTAAATGTTGGAGATTACTTATTTGTGAGCAAAGCCCATTATGGAATACGAACACCTAAGACTATAGCGATGGTGCCTTTGTTACATAACAGAATGCCTTTTGGTGCAGCAGAATCTTATTTAGAAAAGCCTAGTTTAGACTTTCATAGACTTCCTGCGATTGAATCAGTTGACCGAAATGATCCTGTTGTCTTTAATTATCCAGAAGGAGATAGTGTATATGTAACGCCTGGTCGGACTTGGAGTATCTATGATTTTCGTAGAAATGCCATTCCTCAAGCAACTGCTCAAAGAATTAAGGCAGGAGGGGAGCCTTTGGTGACTCGACCTATTGATAAAATGGATCACTATATTAAGCGGTGTATTGCGGTTGGAGGAGACACTTTGCAAATCAAAAATAGACAAGTATATCTTAATGGAGCACTTGCAAAAACCCCTACACATGTACAGTTTCGATATTTGGTAAAACATAAAGGACCTTTGAATGAAAAGAAATTTGCAGATTGGGGGATTTCCGTGGAGGATCAGCGATACTATAATGATAAAGGGGAGACTTATAAAATGTTGGTCTTAAACGAAGATCAAAAACAGAAAATCCAATCTATGGATGCTTCCATAGAAATTGTTGCTAATAATATGTATTGGGTGAATATTCCTGAAGGATATGATCCAAGTCGAATGAAGGCTTTTGGGGTAGATGAAGCGAATATTCGTACCGCAAATGGCCCTAATAGGTTGCTATTAACACTTACAGAGGATCAGATTGGCTCTTTAAAGAGCTCTGATTCTAGTATAGTGGTAGAAATGTATGACGAATCAGATCGACTTTTCCCTCATGATTTAAATATTAATAAAGGATGGAATGTAGATAACTTCGGACCAATATGGATACCTAAAAAAGGAGCAACCATTACTATTACCCCAAATAACTTGGCAACCTATCATCGAGTAATTAGTGTATATGAAGGAAATCAAGTAGAAGTGAAAAGTGGAAGAATTTATATTAATGGAGAACAAGCGACCCAATACACCTTTAAAATGAACTATTATTGGATGATGGGAGATAATAGACACAATTCAGAAGACTCTAGAGTTTGGGGATTTGTTCCTGAAAATCATGTTGTTGGAAAGCCTCTCTTTATTTGGTTTTCCACTAAAAATGCTCGTATGAGTGATGGTATCAACTGGGATAGAATATTTACTTCTGCGGATAAGCAGTAGAATAATGTAAATTAAAATGAAAATTGAAATTAAAACACGTGAGGCTAGCATCATGCTACATCAAGTGTTTTAATTTTCATTTACATTTTAATTTTAATTTAAAAAGGCGAGTAGCGAAGCTACTCGCCTTTTTTTATATATTATACTTACTTAATTCCGAATCTTTATTACTTTTGGAAAATTAGAATACCTAATCATGAAAAGAAAAGATTTTTTAAAAAAGGTAGCCGTAGGGACCGCAGGCTTGGCAGCAGTAACCACTTCTTGTCGAAATAATGAAGTAGCATCAAGTGATGGCGCACCAGCTATTCATTCTGGAAAGAAATACAAGTGGAATATGTTGACGACTTGGCCCCCTAATTATCCAATAATAGGGGAGGGTTGCGAAAAATTTGCCCAATGGATTAAAGAAATGTCAGCAGGTAGATTGACCATAAAAGTATATGGAGGAGGAGAATTAGTGCCTGCTTTGGAAGCATTCGATGCTGTAACAAGTGGTACAGCAGATTTGGCGCATGGTTCTGCTTATTATTGGGCAGGGAAAGCTCCTGCAGCTCAATTTTTTGGGAGTATTCCATTTGGAATGAATGCGCAACAAATGAATTCTTGGCTGTTGAGTGGAGGAGGGATGGAATTATGGAGAGAATTGTATGCAAAATTTAACCTCATTCCATTTCCTGCTGGCAATACGGGGGTACAAATGGGAGGCTGGTTCAATAAAGAGATTAATTCTATTGAAGATTTAAAAGGATTGAAAATGCGTATTCCTGGATTTGGAGGGAAAGTACTGGGAAAGGCGGGAGGTACACCCGTTTTATCTGCGGGTAGTGAAATTTATACCAACTTAGAAAGAGGAGTCATTGATGCTACTGAATGGATTGGACCCTTCCACGATTATAAAATGGGATTTCAGGATATAGCCAAGTATTACTATACCCCAGGATGGCATGAGTCAGGAACGGTATTAGAATGTTTTATTAATAAATTAAAATATGAAGCTTTACCAAAAGATCTTCAAGTGATCGTGGAGTCCGCTGCATTACGTTTAAATGTATGGATGCTGTCTGAGATTGAAGCACAGAATGGTTTATTTCTTGATAAATTGATTTCAGAAGAAAAAGTAAATGTGCGACAATTTCCAGATGAAGTCTTAAATACTTTAAAAGCTTATACTAAAGAAATATTGGAAGAAATCACAGCGAAAGATCCTTTTGCTAAAAAGGTGTATGATTCTTTAACTGATTTCAAAAGAAGAGCTACCATATGGGCAGAAGTGACAGAGAAGGTTTTTTATAATAAGATTATGTGAAAATGTTTTTGGCAAAAATGTAATATCCTAGACTTTCTTTAATATAATCTTTTGGGCATTCAACAAAAGTGCCGTAAATTAGCCACAGAAAATAATCAACCAACATGTATTTGAAACCATCGTCTTTTATCTTTCTTTTTACGCTACTTCTATTTGCTTGTCAAACAGATCCTGAGGTTAATAAAATTACGCAGTTAGAACAAGCAATCGATACTCAGGCTAGCCCAGAAGCCATCCAAGAACTAATAGTTGCCTATAAAGAACGTATACAAAAAAATCCGAATGATGCTGCGGCAAACTCTTCTTTGCTTGGGAAAATTGCAGATCTACAGTCTCAAAATAATCAATTATCAGAGGCAGTAGAGACGCTAAAATCAGGTATCAGGAATTACTATAGTACCCCTAGTACAGCTACTCATTTATGGTCATTGGCTTCTATTTTTCAAGAAAAATTTAAGAATCCTTCTGTCACAACAGCCATTCATAAAATATATCAAGAAGCGTTTCCTAAAGGAGCTAATATTCAAGCGATTAAAAATATGTCTATTACCGATTCTTTATCTCTAACGGATTACATAGATAAAGTCGGTAGTAATATGTATAATGAAGAAACGCATAGATTGGATACCAAAGTTGCTAGTAATTTTATTGAAATTTGTGAAATGTATGCATTGATGAAACCAGAGGAGGCTACGAGTCCAGATTATTTGCATAAGGCTGGAGAAACGGCTAGAGCGATTCGGGCTTTTCCTAGAGCTATTGCTATTTATGATAGAATCTATGCCAATTACCCTAACTTTGAAAAGGCACCTCAGGCTTTATTTTTAAAAGCATTTACCTATGATAATGACCTGAAAAATTTTGAGAAAGCGAAGTTATATTATACGGAATTCTTGGCAAAATATCCTAATGATGATTTCGCAGATGATACGGAATTTTTATTAGGTAATCTTGGTAAGAATGACGAAGAAATTATTCAGAGTTTTAATAAAAAGGCTAAGGAATAGTTCATGTTCTGGAATGATTTGTGCACCAATAATGAATGAATGTTTAAATAGAGTTTTGAAAAAAAAACCTTTGTTTTTATGTTTTTATGTTTTTTAAATATATATTTGCTTAATATTAAATATTTATGGCAATATTACGTCAAAAATATTTCTAGGAATTCTTCTCATCTGTTACATAAGTAGGTAAAAATATATCCGATTTTTTTTAACGGCTTCCTTTTCAATGCTCTACGATAGAATACTTTCGTAGTTCTCCTATACAAAGACTTTTACTTTGTATACCAATCTATACTCTCGCCAAAAGTGACGATTATATCTTTCCTCCTATTTATAGTCTATCGATTTAAGTATTTAGTAAAACAAAACAATAATTTCCGCATTTGGAGATATTCTTGCCCAGTCTAAGAAACCTAAAAAATGAATATATAGCTCTCTGCTATGTACTAACTTTTTAGATTCTTTAGACAGAAAAATATTTAACTCCAAATTGCCAAACTTATTATTTCGTCATTACTAAGCTATATCCATCCATACCGATTATTATTCAACTCATTTTTTTAACGCACATTACAAGAATAAATTAACCATTTATAACTGTTATTTTTTTGGGAGAAACGCTAATAGTGAACCATAGCTTTGCTATGCTTCACCTTTAATTATTCCTTACAAGCCAAGGTGACTAGTTCTAAACTAGGTACTTTTCTCAAGTATATTTTCACTATTCCATCACCTTAGTGAGTTATTCTATTTGGTGTTGCAAACAAAATTTATCCAAAAAACAAAAAACCTTCCTTTTATGAACCAATTGTACTTTCTCAAAACACAAAGTCTTAAAGAGATTTTATACTCAATAAAAACCTTTTGTCAAAAAGCTTTGCTATGGAGTTTGTTAGCCTTCCCAATATTTCTAAATGCTACCGTTATTATCCCTCCTGAAAACATGGAAGAATTTATTAATATAACAGACTATGTTATTTATGGAAAAATAACGTCTCATGTTAATGGAGATGATTATATGAATAACTTCAGTGTACTTGAGGTTGTCAAGGGGGATTTGTCTGTTGGAGATGTCATTAAAATTAAAGAATATGGTTGGTCAGATGGAAACATAACTTCAGTAGTTGATGGAGATGTTGATTTTAAAATGAATCAAGAATATTTACTTTTTTTATTCAAAGATGGAGACGGAAACTTTAAAACGAACCTGATGTCTTTTTCCGTTTATGAGAATGGAGAAGTAAATGGGTATAATTTATTGGCCCATAGTCCAGAACTTTTAAAGTTACAGTTTGCAGGGAATGTTAATCCCGATTTTACAGGAGCATATAAGAAAGATGAATTTCTTAAACATTTGCATAATATCGCAAGAGGAAATACTAGTTGGAATTTCTATAATGCGGGATATATAGAAGAAGTATTTGCTCCAGCAAGAAATAGAATAGATGACCATCAAAATCATGGAAGTAGTAGAGCGGCTTGTCCTAATATACCTCCTGCTCATTGCACTACTTTAATTGGGTCACCAACTAATTTGAATGCAACTTGTAATGCGGGCTCACCTGCCAAATTTGCAAGTAATAATTGGACGGTATGTGTTTCTTCTTCTGCTGGCTCAGACCCTTCTCAAGCTTCAGCACTTATGGACTTGCAGAATGCAGTAACAGCAATGAATGGTATGCCAGGAGTAAATATATCTTATGCAGGTGGGACTGCAGCATGTGCGGTTGCTTGTCCTAGTGGGACTGTTGCTAATGATGCAATCGCTTGTAATGGAGGTGGTAGTACAACTAATAAAGCATGGGTGTTTTTTAATGATCCTTGTAATCAAATAGCTGATCTATCTGGATGTGTTGGAACGCTGGGAATAGGCGGGCATTTTAATTTTAATACTTGTCACACAGATCCCTGTGGCAATATGTGGAAGAATGCAACTACCCCTTATTTTGTGATGAATAATGGAGCTGGGTGTACTGGCACATACTCTTACACAGCTGTATTAACACATGAAATGCTGCATTCTATAGGTTTAGGTCATATTCATGCAGGAATGGCTTGTACGGCTCTTATGAACCCTATTATTTGTAATGCAAATGAGACAGCTATGCCTATGGCTCCAAACTTTGGTATTACTTCCCTAGATGATCAATGTACGGATTGGATGTATAATATTAGTATGGCAGCTAGTTGTATGGTAGCAGGAACAGGCATTAGCACATCAGTTTGTGCTAACTCAACTACTGCTATAGATTTAGCATCGTTATTGACTGGTGCCGATGCTGGTGGTACTTGGTCGCAAGCAGCAGGAACAGGAGGGACCTTTGCTGTAGATATGTTTACGCCTAATGGAGCAACTCCAGGTACCTTCACATTTACATATACTATTGCTGCTGATGGGAGTTGTCCAGAAGATACAGAAGATGTTACAGTGATTGTAAATCCCTTAGCCAATGCAGGAACAGGAACAGATATTACTATTTGTGAAACGGACAGCGCATTAGATTTGGCAGGCCAGTTAGCAGGCGAACAAACAGGAGGAACATGGACAAGGCTAAGTGGATTGAATGGTACTTTTGTAGCAGGTACGGGGATGTTTACACCAGCAGTAGGGGCAACCACGTCTACGTTTAGATATACAGTATCTGCAACGGGGTGTCCAGATGATACAGAAGATGTGGTTGTTACTATTAATGTAGCTGCCAATGCAGGAACAGCAATGAATATT
>CAYOBX010000124.1:0-7843 GCA_964402245.1 uncultured Saprospiraceae bacterium
TGTTTTGATTCGGTGGATGCTATAGGAGAGATAAAGAGGAATTTCTAGCGAAATTTAAATATTGAACACAGAGACACGGAGCACACAGAGTTTTACTTGTTCTCTGTGTGCTCCGTGTCTCTGTGTTCAATAATTCTTCTCGAAATTCTCTGGATTTCCTCAGGTAGCACAATTACATTTTTCATAATCTGGACAATCTTTACGATCTGGACATTCCGCACATTTCACCCCACCACTTTCTACCATATTAGAGGTAATGACATTGAGCTTTTGTACTTTATATTCAAAATCTCCTTTCAGTCGATCTCGTATTACTTTCAAATTTTCTAATACTGCGCCTGTATCTGTCGGGAGCACTTCTTCTAAAACTTGACGAAAACGTTTGGTAAAGGTCGGAGATTTTCCATTAGAAGAAATTGCTACTTTTAAATTACCTCTTGTCACAATAGACCCTAAATAAAAATCACATAAAGCGGGGGTATCTGCTACATTGACTAATACTTTTTTTGCCTTAGCATGTTGTTGCACTTCTTGATTTAATTCTTTGATATCCGTCGCTGCTACTGCTAAATCCATCCCATCTAAATCTGATGGTTCAAATTCCTTTTGAATAATGGTTACCTTATAATTTCCTTTTTCTAATAGCCCAGTAATTTCTGGCGATACCCAAGGAGCTACTACGGTAATATTTGCTTCTGGACTACTTTTTAAAATAAAAAACATTTTCTCATACCCTACTTGTCCTGCTCCAACAATGAGCATTTTCAAGGTATGCAATTTTAAAAAAATAGGATATAATGGGTTTTGTTCCATATTTATTTTAATAAAATTACCGATAATTATTAATAATCGCCTCAAATTCCTCCATTCGTTCTGGATGTAAATCTACAACAGCACCAATAACAATAATCGCTGGCGCACCCAATCCTGCTCGTTGCACCTCTTGATAAATTGTAGATACAGAACCATGCACCATTCGTTCTTTAGAAGTAGAGCCATTTTGAATAACCATTGCTGGCGTATTAGCTTGTCCTGCTTTCGCAAAGATACTAACTATCTGCTCTAACTTTCGAGTCCCCATTAAAATGACCACCGTAGCAGAGGACTGCGCTGCCAATTCTATATCTTTAGAGATTGCTCCGCTACTAGTCGTGCCTGTAATTACCCAAAAACTTTCATTGATACCTCTCCGAGTTAAAGGAATTCCTTGTAGTTCTGGAACAGCTATGCTACTAGATATCCCAGGTACTACCTGTGTTTCTATTCCAAACGATTCGGCGTATTCTAACTCTTCATGGCCTCTACCGAAAATAAATGGATCCCCTCCTTTCAAGCGAACTACATGACCATAGGTAAAAGCATGCTGTACTATCAACAAGTTAATTTCTTCTTGCGTATAGCGATGATTATTCGCTCGCTTACCTACATATAATTTGATAGCAGATGTAGGAGCTTCTACTAATAAGGCAGGATTACTCAAAGCATCATACAATACTACATCTGCAGATTGCAAGGCTTTCAATCCCTTTACGGTAATCAGTTCAGGGTCGCCTGGTCCTGCTCCTACTAGAGTTATTTTTGATTGAATCTTCATGATCTAGAAAACAAATTAAGGAAGACTTACGCCTTATAATATTGATCCACTACCAATTTATCGCCTCCCGCTTCTTCCAACTGTTGGGTTCTAACAGCAGTAACCTGCTTAAAGAACACATTCGCTTGCGTTAAGTAAGTAGTAGCAAAATCTTCAGAAGGTTCATGCTGCTGAATTTGTAAAACCAATTCTTTAAATGTGCTGAAAGCTGCTAATGGGAATTTCTCATTTTCTACATAATTCGTATCAAAGTCATCAATGATTCCTTTGTGGGTATTACACTTCACATCTGCACTTAACAATAAAGCTTTAGCACCAACAATCATGGAGGTATAGCTATTATAAATACTATCTGAATATGCCTTTGCTACAAGACCATTCTCTGCAGCTGCTAATCGATCCTTAGAGTCATTAATGATAGTAGCTACCATATCTAAAGCAACACCTGCACATTCTCCAACACCAATCTCTTGGACATATTCTTTATCCTGCCCCCAGTCGAACAAAAATTCTTTTCCAAGCTCTTTTATATCTGCTAAATCTTTTAAGAGCGTATAGAAATAACGCTTGCCCTGACTATAATAATAATCATTAAAATATTGAAAGTCTCCACTATTCTCTTCGTAATCTGCTAAAATATATCGGACAACATCAGGTACTTGTCTAGTAGGTACTTTGATCACTCTTTCTGCCACATAGCCTTTGCCGTGTTCATCTACACCCCCGCCCATTACGATTTGCATAGCAGGAAATACTAATGGACCTCGCTTAATAGAACTACCATGAAAGCCGATATTAGCAGCCATATGTTGACCACAAGAATTCATACAGCCACTCATTTTTATTTTAATGTCTCTTTCATTCACCAGGTGAGGATATTCTTCTCTTAATACTTCTTCTAGCTTGACCGCTAAACCAGTACTATTCGTAACGCCCAATGCACAAGTATCTGTACCTGGACAAGCCGTAATATCCATAATCGTATCAAAGCCCGGTTCTGCTAATTTAATCTTATCCAATTCATTGAATAAGTGTGGCAAGTGCTCCTTTCTAACAAACCTTAGTAAGAACCCTTGATTCACTGTAATACGAATATCATCCGCTGCATACTCTTTTACGATTGCTGCAAATTTTCTAGCCTCTGGTGCTTTAATATCTCCCAATTCCAATCTTAACTGCACTGCATACCAGCCTTTCTGCTTTTGCTCATATACATTACTCGTTACCCAAGCGTCATATTTCTTTTGATCGTGTGGCGTTTGCGTAGGAGCATCTTTCTTAGCAGGAGGAGTTGCCTCTACTACTGTATTTCGATCTATCTTATAGCTTTGGTTGGCAATAGATTTTCTTTCTTGTTCTACCAATTCCGTAAAGCCTTCCAAGCCCAATTTCTTGACTAAGAATTTCATTCTAGCTTTATGTCGCTTTTCTCTTTCTCCATGTCGATCAAATACTCGAATAGCTGCTTCCATATATGGAATGATCTGATCTTCATGTAAAAATTCAAAAGCAACAGGCGCTACGATAGATTGTGCACCTAGTCCTCCACCAATTACGACTTTAAAGCCCCTTTCTCCATCTTGAATCCTAGGAATAAATCCAAAATCATGAAAATAAGTATAAGCTGAATCTTTATCACTAGAAGAAAAAGCTGGCTTTATCTTCCGTCCCATATCTTGACAAATCGAGTTTCTTAAAAAATACTCATATACGCCTTGTACATATGGAGACACGTCAAATAATTCATCTGGATCTACCCCTGCATTAGCAGAAGCCGTCAAATTACGAACGGTATTCCCACAAGCTTCTCTAGCTGTTACCCCTACCTCTCCTATTGCAGCCCACACTTTTGGAGAATCTTCCAATTTCACATAGTGAAACTGAATATTTTGTCGAGTAGTTAAATGTAAATTACCCGTAGCATATTTCTCAGAGGCATCTGCTAATCCCACTAATTGTTCACAAGTCAATTTTCCAAAAGGAATCTTTGTTCTAAACATCTGGACTCCTATCTGCCGCTGACCATATACTCCTCTTGTCAATCTATAATGACGAAACCGTTCTTCGTCCATCGTTCCTTCCTTGAAGGCCGTAATATTCGTTTGTAATTCGATGATGTCTTTTGCTACTACATCACTTACTTTGCTTAAATCTAAAGTACCGCTCATAATTAATTTGTCATTTTTTAATACTCTTCCTTTGGAATGAAGGTATTGAGTAATTTGGTGAAAACTTCGACGATCCACTACAATCACGGGATTTGTCAGAGAACCAAAAAAAGAAAAGCCTTCCTAATCGCTTGTGCTTAGGAAGGCCTTTCTATTTTTATAGAATAATCAAAAATTATGCTATTTAACTAATAAGGATGAAAGCACATTCCAATGCTGGGTCGATTTTTTTACGACAGCAACAACAAATAAAATGGCTCATATCTAATCGTTATAAATAGTTCTGAAAAGGTACATGCATATGGTGTACAAGATCAGTAAATTATAGTTTTAAAAAGTTGTGTAAAGAGACGAATAATGTTGTGATATTATCTCTAAACTAATACAAAAGAACGCACAAATCAGACCAGATGCAACTTATTTTATAATAATTTTAATATGAAAAAAGGAACATATTTTATAATTTAAAAATTTTTGTTTAAATCTATGTTTGTTTAAAAATGGTTTTTAATTAATTGATAATCAATTGGTTGAATTTTTTTTTGATTTAATTTTGACTTGTTGACTATTTTTTATGCTGTTTTTCTGGAATTTATTTTTTTGGTAGGTAATGAGGAAAATTAGATTTTTTGTAATGGTCGGGACGGTTTTATGGGATGGAGTTCACAGGACTGCGTCCTGTGCTACAAGATGTCGCCCACTTTGGGGTTTGGATGTGGGAAAATTGATTTTTTTTTAGAGTTATTCTCAAGTTCATCAATTGCTAAAATAATCGTAATTGCGGTCCATCCGAAAAGTTAATCCCACCGTCTATTGGATATTTTAAATCGCCACATTTTTTGATCGTCTTTTTAATCTCTTGAATCGTAGTATCCATTGAATCGTTAAGCTGCTTCGTATTATATCTTAGCACATGCCACCCTTCACTATTGAGATCATTATTACGTATATTATCATATTCTTTTTGTTCTATCGTAGCATAATGATATTTGAATCCATCACATTCTACATTGATGTCTTTGTCTCTGCAATGAATGGCAAAGTCTAGTATCCAACGCTGCCCTTTTTTATGTACATAAAATTGTCGTTCGGCAACTATTTTATGTTCTAACATTTTCTGATATAACAAATCCTCTAAAGGACTATCATTGTACAGGTAATTAATTTCAGGCAGTAACAATTGCTGAGTCGTTTCAAATTTAGTTTTAGTGGTAGGAATAAAAAGGACTCTTCGATGACGTTTGCTAATAATCGGTTTAGCCAAAGGCATTAAAGGACCAATCTCTAACTTATAATATTCATTGCTCGCTTTCGTACTCGAAGCAGATTCATTAGGAAATAAGACCTGACGAGATACTACAGAAATTGCTTGAACTTCTGCCATAAACCGAATAGAGAATTTATAGTTTTTAAATTTACTGGTGTGATAAAAGGCAATGACTTTAACTGTTCCGTCTCGTACAATTAAAGGCGTAGTTTGTTTGCCATAAGGAATACGATACCAGCCTTGTTCTTTGGCTATTAGAAAATCTTTGGGATTATTCATAATAGCAATGAGGACGGTATTGGCTTGTTTCTGCGTGTTTAGTTTTCTCATGTTTAGCTAGTTTAGGTTACTAATATAAACATAATTTTGGGATTTATTTGGAAAGTAATATCAATCAAATATATTAAAACAAAGAGTGGGTAGTAACTTCTCAGCTACTACCCACTCTAATTAAATCAAAAAATTAAATTGAACAATCAAAATTATAACTACTTACTAAGTAACGAGTCAAAAATAAATGTACATTTTTGGCTGCCTCTTTTGCCCTTATTTTTCTCTTTAAAAATGCTCACTATATCAACATAGATCCCATTTTTAAAGAAAAAACTAAGAACAAAATAGTCGACCCAAAAACATACATTTATTTATGTCTCGTTACTAAGTAACGACAAAAAAATAACTTCGGCATTTTAATTTTAATTCTTCTCTTAATATCTATAATGCTCTGGCTTATAGGGTCCTTTCTTATTCACACCAATATACTCCGCCTGCTCAGTAGATAAAGTTTCTAGCTCTACACCGATTTTCTTCAAGTGTAATCTAGCTACTTGTTCATCTAGGTGCTTAGGTAGCATATATACTTTATTCTCGTAGTTGTCACTATTTTTCCATAACTCTAATTGTGCCAATACTTGGTTCGTGAAAGAGTTAGACATTACGAAAGATGGATGACCTGTTGCACAACCCAAGTTTACTAAACGACCTTCTGCTAAGATGATAATATCTTTTCCAGCAATTGTATACTTATCAACTTGTGGCTTGATTTCAACTTTTGATTTGCCGTGATTATCATTTAACCAAGCCATATCAATTTCGTTATCAAAGTGACCGATGTTACAAACGATTACTTTGTCTTTCATCTTTTCGAAGTGTACACCACTGATGATATCTTTGTTACCAGTAGCCGTCACGATAATGTTTGCCTCTTTTACGGCATTCTTCATCTTCTTTACTTCGAATCCGTCCATTGCTGCTTGTAAAGCACAAATAGGATCGATCTCTGTAACAATTACTCTACAACCTGCACCTGCTAAAGAAGCTGCTGAACCTTTTCCTACATCACCATATCCTGCTACTACTGCTACCTTACCTGCTAACATAATATCTGTTGCTCTTCTGATCGCATCTACACAAGATTCTTTACAACCGTACTTGTTATCAAACTTAGACTTTGTTACAGAATCGTTGATATTGATTGCTGGTAAAGTCAACGTACCGTTCTTTACTCTTTCGTATAATCTATGAACACCTGTAGTTGTCTCTTCACTCAAACCTCTGATACCCTCTACTAACTCTGGGTAATCATCCAAAACCATATTCGTCAAATCACCACCATCATCCAAGATCATATTCAAAGGCTTGCCCCCTTTAAATGCAAATAAAGTTTGCTCTATACACCAGTTGAATTCTTCCTCATTCATTCCTTTCCATGCGTATACAGGAATCTTTGCTGCTGCAATGGCTGCTGCTGCGTGATCTTGTGTAGAAAAGATATTACAAGAAGACCAAGATACTTCCGCACCTAATGCAGTCAATGTCTCAATCAATACCGCTGTTTGGATTGTCATGTGTAAACAACCAGCAATTCTAGCACCTTTTAAAGGCTTCTTCTTACCGTACTTTTCTCTCAATGCCATTAGTCCTGGCATTTCCGCCTCTGCTAATTCCATTTCTAATCTTCCCCAATCTGCTAAGGCAATATCTTTTACCTTATAATCTAGTTTTTTCTTATCTGCAATCATGTTCAAATTAAGATTTAAAAGTTATACTTTATGTTAGAATAGAGAGCAGAGATGCGAGAAGAGAGATAGATTCGTTGAAAGAAATGAAATCTCATTCTTTCAATGAATTTCGTCTCTCCTCTCTGCTCTCGCTTCTCTGTTCTAAAAAGAATACGCAAATATTTTGACTTTGTTTTATCAAAATAACACTACAAAGTTAGTCCTCTTTAGTGTTTTATAGCAAAAAAATAGCTGGTATTAGGAAATTTTCCTTTTACTTTGTATTCTAAAGGAAGCTATTCGTAACAGTTGTTATTTTTTTTTAATAAAAAGGAAAATTTCCTATGAAAAAAATTGATGATATTGACAAAAAAATTTTAAAAATCTTACAAGCGGATGCCAGTAGGAATGTCAAAGAAATTGCAAGCGATCTCAATATGACGAAAACGCCTATTTACGAGCGGATCAAACGGATGGAAAAAGAGGGGATTATTGAAAAATATGTAGTGATGGTCAATCGAAAAAAAGTATCCTCTTCGATTATAGTTTTTCTATCTGGCTCTTTGGATGTCAAAAAGTTTGATGAGATTAATGATTTTTACGATGCTATTGAAAAAATACCTGAAATCATGGAATGTTATCTTATGGGTGGGGATACAGATTTTATGATGAAGCTCATTTGCCCAGGCTTGGATAATTATCATGATTTTTTTGCTAAAACGATTGCCACCTTACCTAGAATTGGTCAGATCAAAAGCTCTTTTGTTATTAATGAGGTAAAAAAATCTACCGTACTTCCTTTTTTCTAGTAACA